>JAEZZZ010000084.1 GCA_023418255.1 Bacteroidota bacterium | reverse complement strand
TAAAAGGCTGTATATTTGTCCTGCATAATTTGGGGGCGTTAAAATCTATTGTTTTTCTTTTAATGCCTTAAAAATAAGGATTTTCCTCAAATTATGCAACTTTTTGGTGAATAATGTGGGTTAAGTTGAAAAACTAAAATAAATTGACCGAAAACAAAATATTCAAAAATATAAAAAAAGAGCAGATCTGAAATACTTATCAATCATGCTCTAAAATTTGAATTTACCGAATAGCCCTAATATGATGATAGAAAATTTTATCATTTGTCTATCAATGATATATAAGCATATTGGTCGATTAACCGAGTTTTATCGGACAACAATGTAATTCAACATCTATTTTTCTCTATACATCAAGTTATCGGTATATCGTATAAGTTCTTTTTTACGATCATCCGCAACATTGATGGCGGATAGGCAATCCATTGCTTCGAGGTAATATTTTTCAATTAAATTCTCACAGATTGTTCTCAAATATAAGGAGTCATATATGCTTTTTACTGCAAATATTTTGTCATTGGTATCAAATGATTCCAATGTGAGCCAATGATGCAGTTCTCTCTTTTGGTGGGCATCGGCAAGTTTAAGTGCCTTGATAAGGAGGTACGTTTTCTTGTTGGACACGATATCACCCCCAATATTTTTGCCAAACACATCAGGATCGCCATATACATCTAATAAATCATCTTTTAGTTGAAATGCTAATCCAATTTGTATCCCGAACTGATATATCAAATCGGCATTTTCCAATGTGGCATCAGCAAGTATAGCACCCATTTTCAAAGAGCATCCAATCAGGACGGCCGTTTTCAAGCGAATCATTTCTAAATACTCAGCCTCATCTACATCGTTTCGATTTTCGAAATCCATATCAAATTGCTGACCACGACACACTTCCATAGCTGTAGAAGAGAAAAGCTGAAGGGCCTCCCTTATGTGTTGTTGTGGTACGCGTGATATGTAGTTGTAAGCTTCAATGAGCATGGCGTCACCCGATAAAATAGCCGTATTGTCACTCCATTTCTTATGCACGGTAAGCTGTCCTCTTCTCCTGTCTGCTTTGTCCATAAGGTCATCATGCAACAAACTGAAATTATGAAAGACCTCTAATCCTATTGCGGCATCCATAGACTCATCAAGATTGCCACCGAAAAGGTCTGTCGCCAGCAATGTGAGTACAGGACGCACACGTTTGCCCCCTATTGAAAGAATATATTTGATTGGCTCGTAAAGAGAACAGGGTGACTCAGAGAAAGAAACTTGTTGTATATATTGCTCTATTCTCTGCTCTAAAGCAACAGATTTGTATGACATGGTTAAAAAAATTGGACAAGAAGCTGCCTTGTAGCACAAAGCAGCTTCTTGTGTTTGTTGGATTAAAAATGCTTATTAGTTTTCTAAACGGAATAGTACCGGCAATGTAAATCTTACACGAACAGGTTTTCCGCGCTGCTTACCCGGTGTCCAACGTGGCATCGATTTTATTACGCGAACTGCTTCTTTGTCCAAGTTAACATCTTCACCACGTGCAACCACCACATCGGTGATACTGCCATCGCGTTCAACAACAAACTGGCATACCACACGCCCTTGTATTCCGTTTTCAGCAGCAATTACAGGATATTGGATGTTATCATTCAGAAATTTCATCATGGCTGTATAGCCACCCGGGAATTCGGGCGCATGCTCCACAACCTCAAAAATTTTCTCTGCCTCTTCGTCAACAATTGGTTTCGGTGGTGGTGGTGGTGTATAAACCTCTTGTTGCCTTTGAGATTGGTCATCTTCGGTACGAATATCCATTTTGGTTTCTACTTTCTCATCCACCACATTGATTTCTTCCGGTTCTTCAATTTTTGGAGGTGGTGGCGGAGGCGGAGGTGGTGTTTCCTCTCTACGTGTAATTTCAATTTCTTCTTCTGCAATAACATCTTGCGGAATGATTGACTTATCCAACTTACGTGTGCCGGAAGTCCATTCAAACGCGAAAAAGAGAATCGAAATAGCCAACACTACTCCCATCAGAATAGCTGTTGCTTTTTGCGACTCTATGTTCGCATTAGGCGTTTTTTTAATTTGATCTTTGTCCATTTTATTTTCCTTTTTGTGTCTTTTCAATGTAAAATAACGTATGACTCTGAATGCAAAAATAGGTATTTTTTTTATATACCGCTGTATTTTCTACATAATTTTCTCAAAAAACTGACTCTTTTTTATATATTTCAAAACAAATCCCTTTTCATTCTTTCAATTTTATATTATAAAGACGCTATCTATGGTGCTTTGTTTAATGATAATGGGTCAAAATTTTCTTGCAATTTATATTATTTACGACAAATAGCCCAATTTTATAGTTTTTTTAATCATTGATTGAAAATACATTAGCCTTTCAACTTGTAAATATCTTTTAGATTACGCCCATAACCATCGTAATCTAACCCATAACCGACTACAAAATCACATGGGATTTCAAGAGCTACATAGTCGAGCGTTATATTCTTAACAAGGGCTTCCGGCTTAAACAATAGTGTAGCGATTTTTATTTCTGCCGGTTTTTGCTTCATCAATTCAGCCATAAGTGCTTCCATAGTATTACCGGTATCAACAATATCTTCAATAATAACAATGGTGCGGCCTTTAATGTCATTCGTAAGACCCAATATCTCTTTAACGTTTGTTGTGGTAGATGTGCCTTGGTATGACGCAAGACGCACAAAGGTTATTTCACTGGGAATACAAACTTCTTTCAGAAGCTCGGCAGCAAACATAAATGCCCCATTCAGAACGGCAATAAACAAGGGGTCTTTTGCTGCCAATTCAAAATTTATTTTCTCGGCAATACGTTTTACAGACTCTTTTATTTGCTCATAATCGATGAATAATTCAAATTCTTTATCTTTGATTGTTACAGATCTTTTCACGACTTCTTAATTTTTAAATGCCAAAAATACATTTTTTTATTAATTATAGGTCATAATTTTAAAATGTTTTTTCAGAATGATAGAAATGTTTGCAGGCTTACCGGTTTCTAAAAAAAATCAAGAGTAAGAAATTAGCAAAACGAGCATCATCCACTCTATTTTTTCGAGCATGAACCATTCATTCCACATCCCACACCAAATATGCCGATACCAACCAATGATTTAGTTCGTTTTCTTTTATTGGCTGTGAATCGGGAATACTGATGGTGAGAATATGTTTTCCAGCGGAAATATTTGGCAAGGGAACAACTACGGGCGGAATATCGCTGCCGGGGCACCAGTTGCTGCGCGACAAATCGGAAGAGGCAATCGGCTCCTCAATCTCTTTCTCGACTCGTTTGCCTTCGTCGCTGATATACGCAATGGTACGTTTTTTAAGCCAAACGCCTGATGTTGGGTTGAAGCGCCGAAATGCAGCACAATCGGTTCGCCAGGGCATCAGTTCCAAAACCGTGTCGTTATCAACGCGAAGAGTATTTTTTTGTGGCCTAAACTCGTCGCCACCCGAGTGTCCACCATGCCCCGTGGTGATATATTTCATACGCACGTTTTTTGCATTTTCAGGAATGGAAAAGGGAATCACAACATCTTTTCGCGAAAAAATATCGGGATGTTTCTGTCCGATATAATAAACCGTATTGATGAGCGGTTCCACGTGTGAAACTGGTTTTGAGTCGCATGGAAGTATGCTTTCCATGAGGTTTATAGTCACATCAACAAGATATCCATCTTTTGTCCATGTATCAACAAAAACGCCAACATAGGGATTTTCTTCCAAAAGTGGCAATAAATCGGTAATATCCTGTCTCCATTCTACGTAGGATGACCAACCATCAACATACACCGGACGACGTTTGGCGGAAACGCTGTCGGCGTTATCACTAAAATGTCCTACACCAAAAGGAGTCATAAAACGCATCAACTCTACTGTCGGAAGATAATTTTCGCCTTGCACGATGCCGGAAAGGTTTTCATAACGCGTAGTATCATGTGGCGGGTAGACCGCTCTGTTTGCAGCAATATCCAGCATATTGATACCGGATTTTTGTGGTAACAAAAAACAAGAGCCCGTTTTGTCCCATGGATCGCCATTTGAAACAAGACGAACGACTATTTCCGCTTTTCGGTTCATCGAGGAAGAGGGAATTGATATTTTTTTTAGCGCGATGCGTCCATTTCCCAGATAAAGAAGATCTTCTTTCTTCGTAATATCACCGTCCGGAAATAAAGAGGGCTGAAAAAGCAACGACACATTGTCAAACAATCGAATTTTTAATGTATCTTCTTGATGCTGACCAAAGATAGGCCCTGCTAATAGCATCAATGCAAAAACCAGGAGCGCGATAAATTTCTTCATCTGTTTATAAAATTAAATGAGTGATAGTTCACAAAAATAGTGTATATTTGTAAAACAAACAACACCTTTAAACAAACAATATGCGCATAAAAGATATTCTTCAAACCATAGAGCAAGTGGCTCCGCTACCGCTTCAAGAGAGTTACGACAATAGCGGCGTGCAAGTGGGCGATGTAAATGTGGAGGCCAAAGGGGCACTTTTGTGCATCGATGTAACAGAAAACGTTGTGGAAGAGGCTATCTCGTTGGGATGCAACCTTATCATATCGCATCATCCGCTGGCATTTCGTCCATTTAAATCGATGACCGGGAAAAACTATGTGGAACGCTGCATGATAAAAGCGATTCAAAACGATTTGGTGATTTACGCGGCACACACCAATCTCGATAATGCACGCGATGGAGTAAATTTTCATTTAGCAAACATGCTCGAACTGCAACATGTGAAAGTGCTGCAACCGATAGAAAACGCACTGATGAAATTTGTTACCATGGTGCCTTCGGCTCATGCCGATAGTGTGCGCAACGCGTTGTTTCATGCAGGAGCCGGGAATATTGGCAGATATGATTCGTGCAGCTATAATCTTTCGGGTGAAGGCACTTTTCGCGCACGCGAAGGCGCTCAGCCTTTTTGTGGCGAAATGGACACACTGCACACCGAGCCGGAAATAAGAATAGAAACAGTGATTCCGACCATGAAAAGAAACGATGTTACACGTGCTTTGCTGGCAGTGCATCCTTATGAGGAACCGGTTTTTGATTTCTACCCCATTGCCAACGAATGGACACAACATGGAACAGGGGTTGTTGGAGTTTTACCTGAACCTATGCCGGAGCAGGAATTTTTGTATATGCTCAAAGATATTTTTAATTTATCGCTCATTCGTCATACCAAAATACGTGGTAAAGACATACACGATGTCGCCATTTGCGGAGGTGCCGGCGCATTTTTGCTGCCACAAGCGGTTGCGTATGGTGCCGATGCATTTATTACGGGTGAAGCAAAATACAATGATTTTTATGATGTGGAAGGACGCCTTCTTTTTGCGGTAGTGGGACATTATGAGTCGGAAATCTGCACAAAAGAGATCTTTTTTGACGTGATTTCGAAAAAATTTCCTACCTTTGCGCTACATATTTCGGCATTCGACTCGAATCCCGTAAAATATTTGTGATACAAGACGGTATGACTTGTTCCCGTTCATCGCAAATCATGTGGTAACAGTACCTCAAAATCGAGGGAGATTACTGCATTTTTTTATTCACATATTCATCAAACAAAAAACAAAAAATAAAAAACCCTATGGCACGAAAAAAAACAGTGAAAGACATTTCGGTGGAAGACAAACTGAAAGCTCTTTACAAAATGCAAACTTACCTTTCGGAAATTGACACAATAAAAACCCTACGCGGCGAGCTTCCCCTTGAAGTTGCCGATTTGGACGATGAAATTGCAGGACTTGGTACGCGCGTCAATAATTTTCAGTTGGAATTGAAAACAATTGACGAGCAAACAAAACAACAGAAAGGTAAAATTGAAACATGCAAAACCAAAATCGAAAAATATAAAAAACAGCTCGATAATGTGCGCAACAGCAAAGAGTTTGATCATCTCTCGAAAGAGATAGAATTTGAAACACTTGAAATTGAGTTGGCAGAAAAATATATTCGCGAATACAGCGAAAAAAATAAACAACTCCACGAACAAATCGATGAAGCCAATGAACTGCTAAACCACAAAATAGCCGATTTGGATCATAAGAAAAAAGAACTTGATGACATCGTGTCGGAAACCAAAGCACAGGAAGAGAAGATTCGTGAAAGGGCAAAAAAAACAGAGCGCACCATTGAACCACGTTTATTGATGGCTTTTAAGCGTATCCGCAAAAACGTACGCAACGGTTTAGGGATTGTTCCCATACAGCGTGGAGCTTGTGGCGGATGTTTCAACAAAATACCCCCACAACGACAAATGGATATCAAGCTCAGAAAAAAAGTGATTGTCTGTGAATATTGCGGACGCATCATGATTGACCCTGAATTGGCAGGTATCAAAGAATAGCTCTCTGTTCATGATTGAAAACTACTATATTCCTTTTGCCCGCCGGCAAAAGGAATATTTATAAAGAACACAATTCTTTAATGTAGAGAATTCTAAGAAAAGTCTCAAAGTTTACTTTTATAACGAAAAACCTGTAACAAAACACCCCCACCGTGCGTCAAATGAGTAAATCTCTAAAAAGGGATCTACTGAAAATAAACAAACAAGGATCATTCGATTATGAAAAAATCAACTATTCTTTTGATTGGAATTTTATGTTCCATTTCACTTTTTTCCCAAACATACAAAATCGAAGGGAAAATAGTTGAATCGAAAGATAAAAAGACATTGCCTTACACAACCATTTCCATTTATTTGGAGTCGATACAACGCGAACCCATCAAACGCTTAGCGGCTGATGACAAAGGGTATTTTACCGTTTCGTTAAACCCCGGACATTACATATTTGACTTTCATTTTATCGGTATGGAACGCGCGCAAATCAATCTGGATGTGATAAATAACGACGTTGATATGGGGGTGATTGAACTCAATGAAAGCACCACGCAACTGAGTGACATTACGGTAATAGCGCAAAAGCCATTGGTAAAAGCAGATATTGATAAAATCACATACAGCGCGAAAGATGACCCCGAAGCACGTACGACCAACGTTCTTGATTTGTTGCGAAAAGTTCCGCTCATATCGGTTGACGGCGATGACAAAATTAGCCTAAAAGGTTCATCTAATTTTATTGTACACATTAATGGAAAGCGCTCAAATATTCTATCGAAAAACCCCTCACAAGTATTGAAAGGAATGTCCGCGGCAAACATCAAAGACATTGAAGTGATAACAGAACCGGGCACCAAATACGATGCCGAAGGAGTTGGGGGCATTATCAACATCGTCACCGAAAAACAAACCGATGACGGATATAGCGGCTCCGTCGGAACACAAATAAATAGTAAAGACGAATATGGAGCCAATAGTTATCTGACATTAAAATATGGAAAATTGGGTTTTACCGGGAATATCTCGTATAACATCCAGAAAGACCCTTGGGCTGATTTGAGCTCACAACGAAAAGATTTTGCGCCAAACATCGAAAACATACTGACACAAGAAGGACAAGCCAAAAATTTTGCTAAAATCATTTACAGCAATGCCGGTATCAGTTACGAACCGGATACACTCAACCTATTCAATTTTAACTTCTCAATACTTGGAGGCAATTTTGGAACAGAGTCAAAACAAGAAGTTACATCGCATGGGAAACAAAACTACAGCTATCAATTGGCAACAAAATCTAACGGAGATTATGGCAATATGACTCTCTCAGCCGATTATCAGCATAGCTTCAAGAAAAAAGGGGAAATGTTGACACTTTCATACAGAATGGAGCACCAACCCAACAACAGCGAATACGAAAACGACTATTCTACAGTGCAAGGTATTAATATGCTAAACTTTCGCAATAAGAACATAGCCGGAGGGAATGAGCATACTGGACAAATTGATTACGTAAATCCAATTGCGCAAAATCATCATTTGGAAACAGGAATGAAATATATTTTACGTAAGAACGAGAGCCGTACAGAGAATAAATACTACGACCCGATTTCAAAAAGATGGGTAGACGATGCATCCAAAAAGAATGATTTGAATCACAATCAAAACATATTAGCCGCTTATATCGGCTACACCTACCGCAGTGGAAACAAAGGCGTAAAAATGGGCTTGAGAGCTGAACATACCAGCCAAAAGGCACATTTTATGAGTCAAAAAGACACGACCATTCAATCGAAATTCTTTGATGTAACACCCTCTATCACGCTATCGTATCAACCGGCAATGACGCGCACACTGAAACTAAGTTACGACATGCGCGTTTCGCGCCCGGGTATTTGGCATCTAAATCCTTACGTGCATGATGAAAATCCCACCAACATATATTATGGAAACCCTACGTTGACATCAGAACAGAGACATCGGGTCAGCTTCAATTACGGTTCATTTTCACGCAAAGTGAATCTTAATGCTTCGCTGGATTATGAATTTACAAAAAATGGCATCACTTCATACAGTTTTGTTCAAGATGGCGTAACCCACACAACGTACGATAACATAGGAAAAAGAAATTCCTTTGGGCTTAACACATATGTCGGTTGGATGCCTTCAAGTTTAGTTAGCCTCAATTTTAATGGAAGTGTTTCCTATATAAATATCGAAAATCAAAACGACACATCTTATAAAAACAGTGGATTTGGAACCAATATGTATGCTGGCATCTCATTTCGACTGCCCAAGGATTGGCGCTTGAACGCCGACGGTGGAACATTTATGTCGCCCGTACAGTTGCAAACAACCAACTCCCTATTCTACTTTTACAGCCTCAACATCATGAAACAGATGTTGAAAAAGAAACTTGCTATTCGTCTAAATGTTCAGAATCCCTTCAACGAATTTATCAAGCTGAAATCAACAACCAAAGGAGAAGGATTCTATCAAAAATCAATATATTACAGGTCGGCACGTTCGTTTGGAATAAGTGTCTCATATCAATTTGGCGAACTCAAAAAATCGATAAAAAAGATTGAACGTACCATCGAAAATGATGATGTCAAAGCAAGCGAAAAAAATCGATAAAAAAACGACAATGAAACACCCCACACATATTGACATCATCACAGTGCTCCCCGAAATCATCGAAGGAGCACTCAGCCATTCTATTTTAAAACGAGCCCAACAAAAAGGCTTGGTCGAGTTCGGTTTGCATAATTTACGCGACTATACGCTGAACAAACACAAGCGCGTGGATGATTATCCCTTTGGCGGAGAAGCGGGAATGGTATTGCAAATTGAACCCATCGACCGAGCGATTTCACATCTGAAATCACAACGCGAATACGACGAAATTATTTTCACAACGCCGGATGGCGAAGCGTTTACTCAGTCAATTGCCAACGAATTGTCGTTAATGCAAAACATCATTATCCTTTGTGGACACTATAAGGGTATCGATTTTCGTGTGCGCGAACATCTTATTACACGCGAAATATCGATAGGTGATTTTGTGCTCACCGGTGGTGAACTTGCAGCAGCAATGATTGTCGACGCGGTGGTGCGAATTATCCCCGGCAGCATTGGCGATGAACAATCGGCACTGTCCGATTCATTTCAGGACAATCTGCTGGCACCACCCGTCTACACACGACCGGCAGAATATAACGGGTGGAAAGTCCCCGATATTTTACTGTCGGGGCATCAGCAAAAAATAGAAGAATGGCGCATACAACAAGCTTTCGAACGCACAAAGAAACTGCGTCCCGACCTATTGAAATAGATAAAATAAGTCTAATTCAAAAAGACAACAACTCTACGTTTATACCACTAAAACACTTTGGCTAAGTGGTAATTATTAGTATATTTCCCATTGAGGACAAAAGGAGGAGAAAAGAGTAACAATTAGCAATTGAAGTTTATAGAGAGGACACAATAATCAAGCCTAAATACTATACGGAAACAAAATAACCTATTTCTTCCTAACACAAGACATCCTAAACAAAATGCGGAGTATGAAAAGTTAACAAATCAAAATAAAACATTTTAAACCAAAGCAATAAATATCGAATTACCATCTAACAAACAGAAAGTAACAACACAAACACCTGACAAGCCAAAGAATAAAAAGTTATTTAAAGTTAAACAAAGCCTATAACACACTACTTTGTTTTGCACAGTACATTGTTTTCAGATACCTTTGTCACATTAAAAAACAGAAAAAAATTCTAACAAAATAGAACGACAGCACGTCAAATAGATACGCTGGCATAAAAAGAGGCGATAAAAACCAAACGCGATAAAGTCAATAAGACACAAACAATATGATAGAATTAAAAGGATTACATAAGTCTTACAACACCGGCGCCATTTCGCTGCATGTTCTTAAAGGCATTGACTTGGAGATTCGCGAGGGCGAATATGTTTCCATCATGGGAGCGTCGGGTTCCGGAAAATCGACGCTGTTGAACATTTTAGGCATTCTCGACACACATGACGCAGGTACATATCACCTAAACGGAAAATTAATTCGCGATTTGAGCGAAAAACAAGCGGCATATTTGCGCAACGAGATGATTGGCTTTGTATTTCAATCGTTCAATCTCATCAACTTCAAGAATGCACTGGAAAATGTGGCACTTCCTCTCTATTACAAAAAAATTGGGCGCAAAAAACGCAACCTGATTGCCATGGAGCATCTGGACAAAATGGGATTGAAAGAGTGGGCGCACCATATGCCTAACGAACTGTCGGGAGGACAAAAACAACGCGTCGCCATAGCACGCGCCATGATTTCGAATCCTAAAATCATCCTTGCCGACGAGCCTACCGGAGCACTTGACAGCCAAACCACAAAAGAGGTGATGAATGTATTGACCGAGCTCAACAACACGGGAATTACCACCATCATCGTCACACACGAGCAATCGGTTGCCGATGCCACCAACCGCGTCATTCGCCTAAAAGATGGCATGATTGAACGTAATGGATTATAAAAAACGAAAACACCAAACATCAGAGGCAATAAAAAATGATTGAGCAACTACGAGAAATATTTGAAACACTCAAAAAGAATCGACTGCGAACCATCCTTACCGGGTTTTCTATTTCGTGGGGAATCTTTATTTTGGTTGTATTGTTAGGTGCCGGCAATGGATTGAAAAATGCCGTAACAGAAAACATGCAATCAAGAGCCGTCAATCAAATTCGGCTGCACTCCGGCTATACTTCTGAAACCTACAAAGGACTGAAAAAAGGACGTCGCATTGCTTTCACAGAGCAAGAAGTAGAGGTTTTGAAGCAACTGCGAGAAAGCGATTTAATTACACCGCAAGTGCAAGCGACAAAAAATATTTCATACGGCAAAGAATATGGCAGCTACACGGTTATGGGCACCACTGAAGCATACGGCAAAATCGAAAAGTTGAAGATAGAAGCCGGAAACGGAAGATTTATCAACAATCAGGACGTGAAGAATAAGACAAAGGTAATCGTTCTCGACAAAAAAGTTGCCACAGCGCTATTTAAAGATGAAAATCCCATCGGTAAATATGTAAAAGTGGGCGATGTGATGTTGCGAGTTATCGGCATCAATACAAAAGCACTCGATTGGAGCGGTGCCAAAACATATATCCCGTTTACAACGGCACAAATCATCCTGAATCCACACAAAAAATTCGAAAAAATATCATTCACCGTAAAAGGATTGGAGACAGAAGCACAAAACAGCGCGTTCAATAAACTGCTGCGTAATAAATTGGGCAGAATTCTAAATTTTGACCCGAAAGACGACCAAGCCATCTGGATTAACAACACCAATAAAGAGTATTTGGAAACGAAAAAGATTTTTAGCGCCATCACCATTTTTGTTACCATCATCGGGGTTTTGACGCTCATTGCAGGGATTGTAGGCGTGAGTAACATCATGTTGGTTTCGGTAAAAGAACGAACGCGTGAAATAGGCATCCGAAAAGCGTTGGGGGCTCCGCCGAGGTCAATCCTCAAAAGCATTATTTTAGAGTCGCTTATCATTACATCGATTTTTGGATATATAGGAATGATGGTTGGCATGGGACTGACGGAAATCATCAGTTTTGCGATAGACCAATCGGCAAAAGCCGGTGGCGACGAAATGCAAATGGCGGTTTTCAAAGACCCCGTTATCGGACTCAATTATGCCATCATGGCAACACTCATCTTGATTGTCGCGGGCATTATTGCCGGCTATCTTCCGGCAAAAAAAGCGGTAAAAATAAAACCCATCGAGGCGATGCGGCAAGAGTGATAAACAAGGAAAAAAAATAAAAACGCATTAGAGCAAAGAGAATATGTTTGATTTAGACCGCTGGAACGAAATAATAAACACGATTACGCATAACAAATCGCGTAGTTTCCTTACGGCATTTGGTGTCTTTTGGGGCATGCTGATGCTGGTGCTGATGGTAGGTGCTGGACGCGCGCTGGAACAAGGACTAATGTCACAAATAGGAGGATTTGCCACCAATTCCTGTTTTTTCATGCCACATAACACATCCCTACCCTACAAAGGATTTCAAAAAGGTAGAAACTGGCAAATGAAAAATTCGGATATATCTATTATCCAAAACAAAGTGGATGGGATTGAATACCTGTCACCACTATTGTTCATGTTTAGCTCAAAAGAGAAAAATGTGTTTTACAACGAAAAAGGAGGAGCATTTTTCATCAAAGGATGCTATCCGGAATATAACAACATCGAACGCAGCGACATGATTTATGGACGCTATATCAACGATATCGATATTCGGGAAAAAAGAAAATCGTGCATCATCGGCGAACGTGTTTACGAAGTGTTGTTTAAAAAAGGCGAGAATCCGGTAGGAAAACAGATTAAGGTAAACGGTATCTATTTTAATGTCATTGGAGTATCGTCTAAAACATCGAAAGCGACGGTTGGCGGCGACCCGGAAGAGACCGTCATTGTTCCGTTTAGCACCATGCAACAGGCGTACAACATGGGCAATAACATTGATATGTTGGCAGCCACGGCAAAACCCAATATCAGTGTAAAAAGCATTCAAGAACAAATTGAAGAGATTTTGAAACAGCAACATCAAATATCCCCCGACGACAAAGAAGCAGTGTTCGCGATAAACATAGAGGAACAATTTAAAATGTTTCAATATTTAAAACTCGGAGTAGGTTCACTCATCTGGATTGTAGGACTGGGAACACTTTTGGGTGGAGCCATCGGCGTGAGCAACATCATGCTTGTTATGGTTCGCGAACGCACAAAGGAAATTGGCATTCGTCGCGCATTGGGCGCCACGCCACGCAACATCATCGGACAAATATTGAGCGAAAGTGTCGTGCTTACAGTATTGGCAGGCATTGGAGGCATTGTTATCGGCGTTGGCATTTTATCTGCCGTAGGTGTGGCGCTCAGTCAGAGCGACCAATTTATCAAAGACCCGCAAATCAGTTTCTACGTGAGCATCGTAGCGCTTATCATCCTGATTGTTGTAGGAGCACTAGCAGGATTTCTCCCGGCACAGCGCGCCATGATGATTAAACCGATTGAGGCAATTCGCGAAGAATAAAACCTATGCCAAACAGAACAAAACATCATAAAAGTAAAAAAACAAACATTTAACGAACGCATAATAAAGATGAAAAAAGTATTTAAAATTGCAGGATTGGTTCTTTTAGGACTCTTGGTACTATGGACATTCGTATTTCTCTACAAGAAATCGCGTCCGAAAGTAAAAACGTATCAAATAGAAACGGTGAAAAAGCAAAACATCGAAAAGCGAACAGTTGCCACAGGCAAAGTGCAGCCTCGCGACGAGATATTGATTAAACCGCAAATGTCGGGTATCATTTCGGAAGTGTACAAAGAGCCGGGCGAAAAGGTGAACGCGGGCGATATTATCGCAAAAATACAAGTGGTACCGGATATGGTAAACTTGAGCGGTGCCGAGTCACGTGCATCACGCGCTAAACTGGCTGCCGATCAAAGCCAACGCAACTACGAACGCGACAAAAAACTATACGAAAACAACGTCATCTCGAAAGAAGAGTTTGAGAAAGTGGAGCTTCAATATAAAAACGACAAAGAAGAGCTGCGCGCGGCAAACGACAACCTCAGCTTGGTCAGAACCGGTATCACCAAAGCGTCTGCAAAATATAGCAACACACTTGTGCGCGCCACCGTTAGCGGAACCATACTTGATATTCCCGTGAAGAAAGGAAACTCGGTGATTCAGTCGAACAACTTCAACGATGGTACCACCATTGCATCCATCGCCAACCTGAGCGATATGCTCTTTGTGGGTAAAATTGACGAAACAGAAGTGGGTAAACTCTCTGTCGGCATGCCGATGCAAATTACCATTGGAGCCATTCAAGACAAAGAGCTAAACGCGACACTGGAATATGTGTCACCCAAAGGGAGTGAAGAAAGCGGAGCCATTTTATTTGAAATGAAGGCGGCAATTGAAATGCCGAGCGACGTTTTTATTCGTGCCGGATACAGTGCCAACGCCAATATCGTACTCAACAAACGCGACAGCGTGCTCTGCATTCCCGAAACATGCGTAGAGTTCAGCAACGACTCAACATTTGTTTACATCGCCACAAGTGAAAAACCGCAGGAGTTTACGCGCAAAGAGGTTAAAGTGGGACTTTCGGATGGTATCAACATTGAAGTAACCGAAGGATTAAAGCTAAATGAAAAAGTACGTGGTAACGAAATAACAGACAAGAAATAACATCAAGCCATCGCCCTAATAAAACAGACATGAAATGAAGAAATATATTTACATATCCCTCACCCTACTCTTTTGCCTGCATCACGTGACATCCGCGCAACAAAAATTGACGTTGCAGGAATGCATCGACATCGCTTTGCAAAACAACCGAAATATAAAAGAACAACAACTGAACAAACAGCAACGCGAGATAGCTTACAATCAGGCGCGTGCCGATTTATTACCCGGAGTAAATGCATCTATCGGACAAAGTTTTGTGTTCGGACGTTCCATCGGGCTTGACAATACATATCAAAACACTAACTCATCACAAACCAGTTTTAATCTGAGCGGCGATATCACTCTGTTTGACGGATTGCGCATGAAACACAACATCGATGCGCGGCGCGCGGAGCTATATGCGTCACAAGCCGATATGGAAAAGGTGGAAGATGATATCATCATGAGTGTTTCCACGGCATTTCTTCAAGTGCTTCTCAACAAGGAGCTACTGCAAATTGCCGAAAAACAGGTGGAACTGACCAAAGAAAACATCAAACATCGGACAGAACTTGTACACAGCGGAAAGCTGGCACAAGGCGAACTCTACGAGTTGGAGGCACAACAAGCAAAAGAGGAACTAAAACGAATTGAAGCACAAAATAGACTGAAACTCTCGCTATTGGACTTGGCACAAATCATGGAGATAGAAAACTTTGCGGCGCTGGATGTGATAGTACCTGACGAAAAAACGCTGGTGGCAGAAACCGATGTGTTGCTCTCGGCAGAAGCGACTTATCAAGGAGCGTTGCTACATCGCCCGGAACTTAAAAGCGTTCAATTTCAAATGAGTCGCTTTGAAAAAGAGGTGAAAATCGCACAATCGGAATATTATCCCACATTATCGTTTGGTGCCAGCATCGGAACCGGCTATTACAACATGAGCCAATTAGAAAACAAGCCTTTTGCCGAACAATTCAAAAACAATATGAGCAACTCGCTCGGTTTCAGCCTACGAATCCCCATTTTCAATCGCCTGAGGGTGAGAAACAATGTAAAAAACGCGAAAATAGCATTGGAAAACAGCCGACTGCTAATGGATAAGACCAAATTGGAACTACGCAAACGCGTAGAGCAAGCATATTACAATGCCGTAGCGGCAAAAAGCCGTTGGAGCGCAGCCATGAAATCAGAAAAAGCAAGCAAAGAGGCGTATCGATTCGCACAACAGAAATATGAAAACGGACGAGCTACCGCGTACGAACTTTTTCAAGCCAAAAACAATGTAGCGCAAATATTGTCAGAACAGGCACAAGCAAAATATGAATACCTGTTCCGCTTAAAAATCCTCGAAATATTAAAAAACTAAAAACATGTAACAAAAACAGTGTCGAATCCGTCTTATGTAAGAGGAAAAGTAAGAAGCAGGTTTATCGCGGCTCCTTTGGATTTTGGTAGAATTCCCAAACCGAAACTTAGAGATAAAAAGGAGTAACAAAAGAAATCATCAAAACATCAAACATATAACTGAATAAAACAACAACATTATGAAGAAAAAAACATCCATCCTGACATTCATCCTATTGCTGGTATTTATTTCACAAGGCTGTTTAGGACAAGAAAAATACGTGACCGACACGTACGATGTGGAAAATTTTCACTCAATAAAATCGGAATCCATCGCCAATATTGTTATTCGTCAAACGCCCACAACTTCGGTAAAAATTCATGGCCCTGAAAACTTACTCAATGCGATTGATGTCTATGTGTCCGATGGAAAATTGGTAATCAAATCGGAAAACAAGATGTTTAAAAAGTGGAAAAACAGAAACCGCAACAAGGTGATTATCAATATTATGACACCAGTACTGTGTAAAATTGAAAGCGAGGGCGTAGGAAACATCATTATGGAGGGTGAAATAAAAACAGCGGAACTAAAAATAGAAACCGAAGGTGTAGGAAATGTAAAAGCCAACAACATTATAGCCGAACAAATAGAAATTGATTCCGAAGGTGTAGGAAACATCATCATCGGCGGAACAGCAGATTATGCTTCCATCAAATCCGAAGGAGTGGGAAACATCAATGCACAGCAACTGAAAGCCAAAAGGCTTAAAGTGATTTCTGAGGGCGTGGGAAATGTAATCTGTTTCGCCTCGGATAACCTCGATGCGACATCCGGCGGAATCGGGAATATTACATACTATGGAAATCCTAAAACAAAAAATATAAACAAAAACGGCATCGGAAAAATACGCTCAGGCAAATAGAAAAGACAAAAATATTCATACTACTTTTTTTTGACTAACGATCGAAACCAACCAAACGGATGCTTGTGAAGAGTGTCCGTTTTTTCGTGCAATATTGATATCTTCGTTATCACTTTTTTACACAATTCTCACAGCACAATGCTCAATGTTTTTACATAAATCATCCATATCAGCCAAATCATCACTATCTTTGTTCATAAAACAGCACAATTCAACAACAATGAGCGAAAAAATAAACTTTCTAGGCATGACACTTCCCGAAATTTTGGAGGTGGTTAAAGCACTGAACTTACCCAAATTTACCGCTCGGCAAATTGCCGATTGGGTATATGTGAAACGTGTTGAAAATATAGACGACATGACAAACATTTCGCTCAAAAACAGAGCCGTTTTATCTGCTCACTACCAGGTTGGAAGAGTCGAACCCCAAGAGGTAAAAACCTCTATCGATGGCACACAAAAAATGCTTTTTAAGACGCGCAAAGGAAACTTTATCGAAAGTGTTACCATCCCCGAAAACAACCGACTAACCATCTGCGTATCGTCGCAAGCGGGTTGCAAAATGAATTGTGAGTTTTGCATGACAGGAAAACAGGGATTCATCGAAAACCTTTCCTCAGCAGAAATCGTCAATCAAATCTATTCCGTTCCGCGAGCAAAAGAGATTACGAATGTTGTTTTTATGGGAATGGGCGAACCGCTCGACAACTATCCGCAAGTGATGAAAGCCATAGAAATCATCACCGCCGACTATGCCACGGCATGGAGCCCGAGACGTATCACCCTGTCAACCATCGGGTTGATGCACAATGTTAAACATTTTGTCGAACAAAGCCAATGTCACTTGGCTGTCAGTTTACATAGTCCCATATCGGCACAACGTCTTCAAATGATGCCAATTGAAAAGGCGTATCCAATTGCTGATGTTGTAGCGCTGCTGCGTCAATACGATTGGAGCGGCCAGCGGCGCTTATCATTTGAATACATCATGTTGAAAGGCAAAAACGATTCACTTGCACATGCACGAGAACTGCAAAAACTTCTTGCCGGCCTGGATTGTCGCATCAACCTGATTCGCTTTCACAAAATCCCCGATAGTACGCTCTCACCATCCGAAGAGGAAGTAATGATAAAGTTTCGCGACTTTCTCACAACCAAAGGATTCATTTGCACCATCCGCGCTTCACGCGGCGAAGATATATTCGCCGCATGTGGCATGCTATCTACCATCAAAAAACAAACCAATAGACTATGTAAATAAAAGCAAAAAAAAAGAACTTGCTCTTCTCGTTTTACTAAAAAAACAATAAATTACAAGATAATCGTTTGATTTGCCACATAATCATCGTATTTTTGTTATATAAGAAAGAAATATATCAACTCTTCTAAATTAAAATATTATGAAACATTTCAACATCCTCGCACTACTAACCGGAATCGTCCTTGTGGCAACATCTTGCAACAGCGGCGGGAGCTTTCTCTCTGCTTCATCTACCGTGAATGAGGTAATTGTCGTTATGGACAAGACAGAATGGGAAGGAACCGGCGGACGCGCCCTGTTTGACGTCCTCAACTCACCGGCAAAAGGATTGCCCCAGCGCGAAGCCAATTTTAAAATCATTCATCTTACGCCGGATAATTTCACAAGCACTTTTAAGATGGCACGCAATGTAATTATTCCTGATATATCCAACATCTACTCGGCACCAAAAATGAGTGTGGAGATTGACAAATATGCCGTCGGACAAATCATCGTAAACCTAAAAGCCCCGAACGAAGAATCGTTCATAAATTTTCTCTCTACCAACACAGACTATATCGTGGACTACATCATACGAAAGGAGATGGAAAGAACGGCAAAGTGGCTCATAAACAACTCGGGAACACCACAAACGCGCATAAAAGAGGTGTTTGACATCAACATCAACTATCCGAAAGGACTGCCTAATGTGACGGAACACAAAGATTTTTATTGGGCAACCAACAACGCCGGTGAATCGAGAAAAGATATATTCATATACCAATTCCCTTATACATCAGAAAAAGTATTTGAGAAAGACTCGCTCATCGCTATTCGCAATAAAGTGCTGGGTGAATATGTCAAAGGCTCGTTTGATTCGCACATGACAACCGCAACGGCGTATCCGCCACTCTATACAACCATGAAAGTAAATGGACTTTTTAGAGCCGAGCTGAGAGGCTTGTGGGAAATGACCGCCGACATGATGGGAGGCCCCTTTGTGATGCACGCGTTTGTAAATCCAAATACCAACAATGTAGTGGTGGTAGAGACACTGATATATGCACCGGAAAAGAAAAAACGGAACTTAATACGCAACATGGAGGCATCGCTTTACACCATCAAAATTCCGGAAAAAGAGGCAAAAGATTAATCACACAGTTTATTCATTTAAAAATATAATTTCGCACAATATACAATGGCAGAATCCTTAAAAATCGGAATCACTCACGGCGATATCAACGGTATCGGATACGAACTTATTCTTAAAACATTTGCCGATGCACGGCTTTTGGAACTGTTTACACCAATCATCTACGGTTCGTCAAAAGCCGCGTCGTATCACAGGAAAGTACTGGATTACAAACACCTCAACTTCAACTTTATTTATAAAGCCGAAAACAGTATCTCCGAAAAAATAAACTTCATCAACTGCTTTAAAGATGAAATGAAAATAGATATCGGCACACCGACAGAGGAGTCGGGACAAGCGGCTTATATGGCACTGGATATGGCTACACAGGATTTGGTGAATGGGAATATCGACGCTTTGGTAACACTTCCGATCAACAAAGATGCCATCCAAAGCGATGCATTTGATTTTCCGGGACACACCGAGTTTTTACAAGCTCGTTGCGGAAACAAGGACAAGGCATTAATGATCCTCGCCAACAACGAACTGAGGGTGGCGTTGGTAACAACACACCTTCCCATCGCGGAAATCGCCGGAGAACTGTCAAAAGAGAAAATTGTGGAAAAACTGATGACATTAAACTTCTCGCTTCGGCGCGATTTTTGTCTCGAAAATCCACGTATTGCCGTGCTGGGACTCAATCCTCATGCCGGCGAAAATGGCTTGTTGGGCAAAGAGGAAGAGCAAATTATCGCGCCTGCCATAAAGCAGGCACAAGACGCCAATATCCTTTGTGCCGGACCTTTTGCTGCCGATGGCTTCTTTGGCACGGCACGATACAAAGAGTTTGATGCCGTTTTGGCAATGTATCACGACCAGGGTTTGATTCCATTTAAGACGTTGGCAATGGATTCGGGTGTGAACTTTACTGCCGGACTGCCCATTGTGCGCACATCGCCCGATCATGGCACGGCATACGATATTGCAGGAAAAGACAAGGCGTCCAATGCTTCGTTTTTACAATCGCTTTACATGGCTGCCGATATTTTCAGGAATAGAGCAGCATACGATGAGGCACGAAAGAAACCATTGCGAAAAATGTTTTTCGATCAAAGTAAAGACGATGAAAAACTTGATTTAACAAAAGAAGAGGAGGATTAATCCATCCATGAATCGATTGCCTTGGAGGGAAAAATAAGAAACATGGCAAGCCCCTAAAAATAACATCGGCGAGAAGCAACGATTTTATGCGCATGAAATTGAAGAGACATCGTTACGAAAATAAATGGAGATAACGGCAAACAGATAAAGCCTCCTTTTGAGACAAAAACAAAAGGCGTAAAGAATTCATAAACAACACGTCAAAGCAGCCAATTCCTTATCAATTGCCGGCCATGTTCCGTGATAACCGACTCGGGATGAAACTGCACGCCATAAACAGGATAGTTGCAATGCCTTAATGCCATAATATGCTGCTCATCATCGAAAGCCAGAAGTTGAACTTCATCCGCTAGCGAATTGGGCTGAACAGCCGAAGAATGATAACGACCAATGGCGGATTGCTGTGGAATGTTCCGAAACAAGTCATTATCATTCAAAATATGCAGAAAACTTTCATGCCCATGCTTTGGCAAGTCAAAGCGATAGAGCTTGCAACCCAAAAATTCCGCGATTGCCTGCATCCCCAAACAGACACCCAAAATATGATGCGTTTTTAAGGTCTTGTCCAATAAGTGAAAAAGAAAAGGATAATCGATAGGCAATCCCGGACCGGGTGAAAGCAAAAGATGCGTAAAGTTGGATAGTCGATGAAATGGAATCTCATCAACCGACACCACTTCATAAGTACAACATTGCGATTCACGCAACAGCTGCACCAAGTTATACACAAACGAATCGTGACAATCGATGACTAAAACCTGTTTCATTCTGAGTACAAAAGTAAAGAAAAAAAGTAATAACATAAACAAAGGCATGCCATAAATCTATGAAATTTAGGAACGTAAAAAAGTTCGAAGGGCCAATTCTCGATTCGGATCGGAAAATAGTACCAAAGGCTAGAGCTATTAATTGCTAAAAACCGTCCGATTCAATTCCAGAAGTTTTTTATAAGTCTGTGTTTTTTTTAAAGAAAAATCATGTATATTTGTCCGCAACCACATAAACACTTATTCATGTTTAGCAACTGCGAAGAAATTGTACGTAGAATGAACAAAGCAGGAAAGGCAAACAGGCCATTTTTGTTTGCATTCAACTTTGAACTCACCGAAGGTTTTTTTATCGAAGACCCGTTGCAACAGCAACAAATAATATTCGATATCAATGGAATATCCAACGCGGTGAGCGATAACGAGAGGCGAAGCAATTGTAAGCAACCGGCATCCATACTTGACGCTTTTCCCGAATCGGCGGAGACATATCGCAAACGCTTTCACACAGTAAAAGAGGGATTGCTGCATGGCAATTCTTTCCTGACAAACCTCACCATAAAAACACCTATAAAAACACCGCTCACGCTCAAACAAATTTTCGATTTTAGCCATGCCCCCTATCGCATATGTGTTCCCAAGCACTTTGTTTGCTTCTCGCCGGAAGGTTTTGTGAAGATAAAAAACGGCCGCATCTACTCCTATCCGATGAAAGGAACCATTGACGGAAGTATAGCCAATGCCCAACAAATCATCTTGAACGACTATAAAGAAAAAGCGGAACACTACACCATTGTAGATCTAATTCGGAACGATCTGAATCAAATAGCCACCGACGTAAATGTCCGTCGCTTTCGATACATCGATACGCTTCGCACCAACAAAGGAACTATTCTTCAAGTAAGCTCTGAGATTGAGGGCACTTTGCCAAACAACTACGAAGAAAACATCGGCACGCTTCTGATGAAGCTGCTCCCTGCCGGCTCCATTTCGGGCGCGCCAAAACGGGCAACACTCCAACTTATACGTAATGCAGAGAAAGAATCACGTGGATATTACAGCGGCATTGCGGGATATTTTGATGGACACAATTTGGATTCAGGTGTTTTGATTCGTTATATTGAAGAGAGCGAGGACGGAAAACTCTTTTTCCACAGCGGTGGCGGTATTACCGTAAATAGCGAGTGCGAAAGCGAATATCACGAAGCGATACAAAAAGTATATCTACCGTTTTAATCTTCCCCGACTATGTTTTTAGAGACACTTTGCATCGAAAACGATGTTGTGAAAAATCAAGAAGCACATTGGCAGCGTATACAGAAAACAGCAGTTCATTTCGGATTTCGTCCTCCAAAAATCCCTGATATACTCAGAAAGATGCCCACAAACTTAGCGTCAACAAAAACAAAATGCAGCATCATTTATAAAGAAGAGATCAACAAAATCACCTTCACGCCCTATATTTCCAAACGCGTAAACTCGCTGAAGTTGGTAGAAGCACCTCACATTTGCTATCGGTTTAAATATGCCGATAGAGATATGCTCAACCAATTGCGCTCACTAAAGAGCGAATATAGCGAAGTACTCATCACACAAAATGGATGCATCACTGACACCACATATAGCAATGTTGCCTGCAAACGTGGCGACACCTATTTTACGCCTGACACCTATTTGCTCAATGGCACCAAAAGACAATGGTTGATACAACAAGGAATTTTGCATGAGATACGCATCACAAAAGAGAATTTACACTCGTACGATGCAGTTATTCTGATTAATGCCATGCTGGACTTGGAAGATGGAATAGTAATTCCAACAAAAAATATCTATTGACTCCCTTTTATAAAACCAAAACATGAATAGGTGAGAAGTAGGCAAAAGAAAAGCCAATCCATAAATTAGCGCGCGGGAAAAGAAGTTTGAATTTTAAAGTTCGACCTTTAATGAATAAAAAATATTATTGCTGTCTAATAGAAAATATCTTCTCGCCTGAAAGGCAGTACTTTATTAATGTCAAAGCACTTCGGGTTGAAGAGTTAGGCACATATTTATGCCGTAAGCTACGCTTCGCTTGCATACGGTTATGAAACTTTGGCTTCCCAAGCCTTTTATTTCAAAGAATTACTGAAACCTAAAAATCTCATTTGAAAAATTCACTTCAAAAAAATAATTTTCCGCACGGCATTTTTTCGATTTTTTCAAAAAATGTCGTGCTTTTTTGTTCTACGTGTTGGTTTTTCTATTTCAACACATTCATTTTTGGTTTTACGGCGACATATTTATACATCAATTTCTAAGTTTAGACAAAGTTATGCCTTGTCATAATCTGCTTACAACCGAAAAATCAAGAAAAAACTTATGAACAAGCAATCAGGCGGTCATTACTGCCGTTATTCGCTGTTCAAAATCTCGCCATCTCGTTTTTCGGTAATACTCTTTAGGCATTTTTAGAATAACCAGTCTGCCTGATTTTACTACCTTGCCTTAAACACAAATAAACCGGTCACGCAAAGTGGTGTGTTCTTGATGCCATTCCCAAAAATCGCTGCGGTAACGCATAATGACCGACAAAATGTAAGCGAAAGCCGATAATTGCCATAAAATATCGTTTACCAAAAAATCCTGTGTCAAAGTTCGTCCGGCACAAAGCGAGTTCTTTGTCTGCTCAATCCAATTCTCGCTTTCCGCACGAACTCCATAAAGTGTATGAAGTCCGACAGAGTCCATACCTTTCAGGTTGGAACAATAATAAAAGTATCGGTACTTGGGAATAAATTGTATTTCTCCGACGCGTGTTTTTTTGAGATTTTTCATTCTCACCTTTACTAAATACTCATGATTGCCATTCTCTAACAAATCAAACAGTTCTCCGTTGAAAAAACGCAGTCCGCTCTGAAAAAAACTTGCTTTATCGTTTTGGGAAGCGCAGCCAAATCTCCTTCATAAACTCGCAAATACCGTTTGAGGTATATGCAGAACCCGGTCTGAGCCAACTGTTAAGAAGCAGTTTCATTTTCGAAATAAAACACAAAAGCGGATGATAGCTTTTTGCTCCTTTTTTATGCGGATTATAGCCCACTTCCGCTCCCTGTTGATTACCGTAAGCCGGAAAAACGCCTGAATCGCAATCGAGTGTGATACGCGACAAACCTCAATATGCAACTTGAGAAGCTGTAAAACTCAACACAAAAACATCTAACACGCGGATGCCTCTTTCGCCTAAATTGGCCAAATGACGACGAATCGGTGTTTTTATCAATGTTTTAGGCAGATTGAGCAATCTGTCACCTAAAGCATCAAAAGTGAAGTTGGCAATAGGGCTTAATCGATAAACACCGCAAAACGAGGCTAAAAGAATACCGGATAGTATTTGCACCGTGCTAAAACGGCTTGCACTGTGTCGCCTAGTTGCGAACAGTTTATAAAACTGTTCATAAACACCGCTGTGTTTGATAAAATCGGTGATTACGCTTAATCCTGAATAGGATGTTAATTGTTCTGGACTGAACGCTTTCCTTACTGAATTAACAGGAAATGAGATTGTTTTTGTATCTTTGTCTTGCATGTGTTAGGTGAGTGTTGTTGATTGATTAACGCTTTAAATATAAGTTTTTTATCTGACATGAGCAACTTTATGAGATTTTTAGGTTTTACAAAATCGAAAGAGGGAGTAGTATGAGTTGTATTTCCTAAAAGATTGGAGTTTGATAGCGACATTCCGCTCCTATAGTTCGAACTCGAAATATTAAAGTCCGGAAGTGTTATCAAAAAAAGGATTGATTAAGAGTGAAATATCAAAAAGTATGGCCTTGAGTTGCATCGGAAGATATATGCAGCCTAACCACTTCGATTTTTCGAGAGGTAACCTTCAATACGGTGAATGTGTAATTCTCAATCACAATGGTTTCATACGTTTTAGGAAAGCGCTGTGTATAATGCAGAAGATATCCGGCAATGGTTGAATATTCATCTGATTCGGGAATTCCGGCACCATATTGTTCGTTAAAATGGTCAATTTCGACACGTCCAGAGAGAATAAACTCATTTTTAGACTCTTGCTTGATAAAGGGCGATTTCATATCGTATTCATCTTCGATGTCTCCAAAAATCTCTTCAACCAAGTCCTCCATCGTCACAATTCCGGATGTTCCCCCAAACTCATCAATAACCACAGCTATACTTTTACGCTGCTGCATCAAGTCACTCATCAATTTGTTGGCCTGCATGCTTTCTGGGACAAAAGAGATGGACGCCACGTTTTTTGTCCAATCTGTGGGATTATTGAACATCTCCCACATGTGTATGTAACCAATAATGTTATCAATGCTTTTGTGAAAGACCAAAATACGTGAGATACCCGTTTCAACAAACTTCTGTTTCAGAGTCTCAATATCGGTATCGTCGCTCACAGCAACAATGTCGGTTCGAGGAACCATACAATCGCGTAACTTCATGGAAGAAAAATCCAAGGCATTGCGAAAAATACGCACTTCGGGATCGACTTCAGTCTTTTGTGGTATATCTTCTAAGCCCTGTTTCACATAAAAGTCTAAATCAACACGTTTCAATAGATTGTCATCGGCAAGGCTTATTTTAATTCCAAACAGATTCAATACTAACCAAGAAACCACGAAGCAAAATTTCACAAACGGATAAAGTAATATATAAGATACAAAAGCTGGAATAACAAGTATCTTTACCCAGAAATTAGGATTGCGTCTAAATATTGCCCGTGGTAAAAATTCATCGGTGAGCAGTACAATGAATGTTGCCCCCAAAACAATTAGCAGAAATGCAAAAAAACCATCGGGGGCTATGTGATCTTGGATAATCACTTGTCCAATAAGCAAAGAAAAATGAACAAAAAACACCAACACGATAATATTGCCGGCAGTCATGGTTCCCAGAAACTGTCGCGGATTGCCATATATTGTATTTAGAATGGAATTAAAAACTCCTTTTGACTTCTTCTCCAGGGCATAACGAAACTTATCAGCCGCGACAAAAGCAACTTCCATCCCTGAAAAAAATGCAGATAGGATTAAAAATACAATCCACCAAACGAGATATGAACTACTTATTGTCATCGACCTTGTATGGGTTTCATTGTTGAATATTCAAGCGTATCTTTCGTTACAGAAGACTTTCTTTTGATATTTGCCTTGGTTGAATCTTCGACTGCTGTGGCTGAAATAGAATCGGTGGGATTAAATCCTTCGCTAAATGGAATACGGCCATCGTGGGGTCTGAATATTCGATACTCGGTCATCTTCTGGTTAGATTCAAAACCGTATCCTTTCGATTCGGCATCAGCTGTTTTAATTTCAATATATTTATTAGAATAGACGCGATCATTTTTTTCATCCCAAAAGAGTTCTTCACTCGCAAAATGGTCTCCTTCAATATTTTCGACTTCTACATTCCCCTTTAATTGCCACAAGTTTTTGTCTCGATAGCTCCATGCCGTATCGGCTTTTACCGTGGCTTCTATGCTAAATTCTTTATCAAAACGCTCTAAATAGATTCCTTTCGGAAAAAACCAATAGGGTTCTTTAGCTCTATCATACACTTTCCATAAATCAGCTTTTAGTTTGTAGCGCGTGATTCCCGAATCGGATATAAGTGTTATCACATCTTTTGTAATCATGGTAGGCATTGTTTCGGGGTCATACTCAAAATGTAGAATCTTATTTTTATTTTTCTTGCATGAAATGCCAAGAAGAAGCATAATAACCACTATAAAAATGATTATTATGCTTCTTCCATATATTTTATTTTTGGCTTTTCTGTTTTTCTCTTTCATTTAGAGAAGGGTTATTTCAGCCGCACAGTTGTCGTCTCGCCAATCCAACCGGGAATGAATACACTTTCCCCTGCTTTTATACCCATCATAAAGGCATTTTCAGTATCCATATAGTATGATGAATATTGGTTTATCAGGCGATTGGCTTCACCGGCTACATTAGGATCCACTGATTTAGCTTTTATAAGCTTATCTACGGCTGCGCAGAACACCAAACCTCGTTTTGCTGTTTCGGAAAAAATAGTTTGTGCTGATGCAGCATACAGCTGTCCAATAAGGATATAGGCTTCGCCATTGTTGGGATTATATTTCAAAGCGTCATACGCCGTTTGTCTCGCTTTGGCATATGAATTCTTGTTTGCAAATATGCGAGCAAGCTGCATCAAGTGGTTAGATGATTTTGATTTATCGGTTTCTAAATCAGCGGCTTCTTGATAATATTTAATGGCTGCATCATAATTGTCTGACTTCAAACTCCTTCCAGCCAATCCCAGAGCTGCATTGGCAGAGGGCTCTAAACGATAGAGGTTCTCGGCAGCAGTAAAATATAAATCGGATTCGGTACAGCCCACAGCGGCAAGAGCAGCTACTACATCGTTTAAGAATGCTTTATTGTCTTTGTTTTCAGCCATTCGACCACCGTAAAAGTCTGTCAGAGTTTTGCAGTCGCCCACGCCACTATCTACAAAGCCTTTTACAATCCCTTGTTTGACCAATTCTAAATAGTCTGAAGTTTCTTTGTCGTTTGCAGCATTTGCATCAGAAATTGCTTGATCGATATATCCTGAAACGGTAAAGAAATCATTCAAATACTGCTCTTTTTTAGAAGCGTCTTTTCTCAACTGACTTAATGATGCAATCATATAATAAGAATAGGCATCACGAGGTTCAAGTTTAGCTTTTTTCTCTCTCACAGCTTCACCCAACCATTCATATACTTTGGAATAGTCTGTATTTTCTGCCATCATTTCCATGTAGTCATAAGCTTTATAGATCAGGATGGTTGTTTTTGGCGTGTTAGGGAAGTATTTCAGACGAGTATCGTGTATTTCCATCACTTTATTTAATGCCTCCTGTTTCTTTTTTGGGTCTTTTTCACGTGCAAAAATATCTTTAAATATGCGTGGTCCGTAGATATAGATATTTCTGCTACACGCGGGGCATTTTTTATATACTTCTTTCCAAGGAGCTAATGCGTCCTTATAGTTATTAGCAGCGGCCGAGCTTGACATAAGACTTAGGTTTTCGCGACATTGAATGCTGTCCTTCCCATGTCCCCAAGGTGCTTTTACAGGGTCATAACTCTTTTCTTGAGCGTTTGCACCTACAAATGCCATTAAGGCTAGGAATCCAAATAATACTACTCTTTTCATATTGATTGATGTTTTAATGTTATTCTTGCTATTGGTTCTACTTGTTTGTATGACATTCATTTGTAATAAAAGTTTAATGGCTTCATTTCTGACTGGTTGGCAATGGATGTGTTTTTAACTAGTTAAAACGGAATTTCCTGAACCATAACTCATTGATATTCATGCCAACCGATACTTTAAACATGTCTTGTTGTATCATATTGCGTTTGTCAGGCTGTTGACGAGTATAAGAAAAACTGATATTGACCATCGATTGCTTTGCATACACATCTTTGAATGGAAAGCCAAAACCGGCATACGCACCATACTCTTTGAAACTTCCAATACCGACAGTCTTGTTTGATTTTGTGTCAAAGACATTCATGTTAGTATATGAGTTGCCAAACGACAAACCTCCACGGAAACGTATCCGTTGCCAAAAAGAGGTGCTCATCGGATCTATGACATACTCCATTCCGGCATTCACGCGATACTGATTATTGAATCGTTCGTCTTTTGACATGCCGTCAATCACTGCGGGATAATCTAGATTTTTCCAAAGTTGATATGTTGCATCTATTCCCACCAACAAGTTTCCCTCAGTATATGATGCTCCTAGTCCAAAAGAGTGGGGAAGTTGAAACTGTTCGCCTGCAAGCGTATCGTTCCGTAAAACTTGCACCAATCCTTGTTGTGGATTATGTTGCGGATTGTAATACGGATCCGTTTGATACATCATTTGTGTATGATAAACGGTTGATTCCGTCTTTACTTGTGGTGAATAGACTGCCCCAATGGTTAGTGAACGCCTTTTGTCAATTGGATAGGTAACTTGTGTTCCAAAATCATATTTCAATGCTCTCACTTTAAAAGCGTTTTTCTTTTCCGCTACACGCGAATTCGATGAAGTAAGTGGATTAACCACATTGCTATATGTATAGTTTCCAAAAAGAAAAGAGAGATTGGCTCCAATGGCAATGTTTTTACTAATTTCATACGAAACGCCACCATAAAGGCGATTTAATCCTCCCGATGCACGATAGGATTCCTGATAAACGATATCAGACAAATAGCGTGTCTGTCCAAAGTTGTATCCCACTTTGGAATATGGCAATAAACCCATACTTGCGACAATTTTCTTATAAATGGGAAATTGCATTGCTAAATAATCTAAATTCCCGTTATAAAACTCCTGATTGTTTATATTGTCACTAAATTTTGCGTAGTGGAACGAAACTCCCATGTCAAATACAAAAGTCAGCGAATCGAGTTTTGAATAAGATGCCGGATTACCGGGATTGACGTGTTCGCTTCGTCGCAATCCGTAACTAATGCCTCCCATTGACTCGGAAGATCCGATTGCTGGATGCGACAATACGCCATAACCATATCTTCCATAGGGTGAGTTTGAGCCTACTTGTTGTGAAAAAGCCATTGCAGCCATTATAATGAAAGTAGTCAACAAAAAAATGCGTTTCTTTCCTTTATTCATTCTGTTATGTATATCAACAATGCGTTGAGTGCGTTGTTTATTTAATTTATTTGAGATTACAAAGATGATATATTTTTGCTTTGCTACCAACAAATAGATAGGGACTTCATATTAAAAAGAGTGAAATTTAATATTTATAAACTATTTGACAAACATTACAAAACGAGTCTTTGACATCATTTTCCATGTTGAAAAACATCAACTATCTTTTATCGTTGTTATATTTATTGTATGAAACGACTTTATCTATCGGTTTTCGTTTTTTATTTCTTAAATGTTGTGTGCTGTATCCAATGACAACATCCAACCAGACTCTTTTATTATTAGGAATATCAAGTAGTTTCCGTATTTTGGACTCATCAAACCAGCCCAATATGCATGAACCCAGCCCTTGGGCACGCGCAGCCAAAACCATGTGCGCAGCAGCAATGCCTAAATCCATTTGTGCAAAATCTTTCTTTTTGACCCAACCGCCAAAACCGGATGAGATATTTACCCGTTCTTCGACCAATAAAATATGTACCGGCGCTTGCTTCGTAAAATGGTTCATTCCCAATGCACGAGCCGAAGTAGCATCTGCGACCTTGTCTCGCAATTCCGGTTCATTTACCACAACAAAGTGCCACGGCTGTGCATTACATGCCGATGGTGCCATGCGTGCCGCATCTAAAATGCGTTCGATTTTTTCTTTTTCAACCGGACGTTCTTTATCAAACGCTCGATCACTTTGCCGGGAAAAGGCCACGTCAAAAAAGTCCGTTTCGCCCATTATACTAATTATTTAGTTCAATCATGCGACTGATATATTTTCCAATAATATCGAACTCGATATTTACGATTGTGCCTTTTTCTATTTGATGAAAATTGGTCATTTCGTAAGTATAAGGAATGATTGCCACTTGAAAAGTATTATTCGTGGGCTTGCACACCGTAAGGCTGACTCCGTTTACGGTCACCGAGCCTTTATCAACGGTGATGTATCCTTTTTTTGCCATCTCCTTGTCCACATCGTATCGAAATGTGTAGTACCAACTGCCATCGGCCTCTTTCACTTCGACACATTTAGCGGTCTGATCCACATGTCCTTGAACAATGTGTCCATCGAGTCGCCCATTCATTTTCATGCTACGCTCTAAATTGATTTTTGAACCCACCTTAACCAATCCAAGATTGGAACGATCTAACGTTTCCTGAATGGCTGTCACCGTATAGTTATCTCCATCGATGGAGACAACTGTCAGGCACACGCCATTGTGTGAGACGCTTTGGTCAATTTTCAACTCATGCGTAAAAGAGCATTTGAGCGTAATGTGCAAATTTCCTTTTTCTCTATTCAGTGCCACCACGGTGGCGGCTTCTTCTACTATTCCTGAAAACATAATCGTTCGATATTTTTTCTATTCTATAACAGGATGTCGGTTGATTTTTGTTTTTATACGTGCGAAGAATTACTTACCAAATGGCAACTCTCTCTTCTTTCGGCAGATAAAGCGCGTCGGACGGTTGAATATCAAATGCCTGATACCAGCCATCGATTTGTGGCAATGCACCATTTACGCGCCAACGACCGAGTGAGTGCGGGTCGATTCTTGTTAAACGACGAATTTCGGCATCGCGCACATTTCCTGCCCATAAAAGCGCATAGTTCAAGAAAAAACGCTGTGCGGGTGTGTAGCCGTCAATTTGCTTATTGTCCTTTGCTTGTAGGGTTTTCATGAACGCGGTATAGGAAACTTGCAGTCCGCCTTGGTCGGCAATGTTTTCGCCTAACGTGAACGTTCCGTTTGCATGCAACGAATCAATCACAACAATGTTATCAAAATGGTCTACCAATACTTTGGCGCGTTCTTCAAAACGCTTTGCATCTTCTTGTGTCCACCAATCAACGCGGTTGCCATCTTTGTCAAATTTGCGTCCTTGGTCGTCGAAACCGTGTGTCATTTCATGACCAATGACAACGCCAATGCCGCCATAGTTAATGGCATCGTCTCCATCCATATAAAAAAACGGCGGTTGAAGAATTCCGGCAGGGAAACAGATCTCATTTGATGATGGACTGTAATATGCATTCACTGTTTGTGGCGACATGTACCACTTACTTTTATCCACCGGTTTACCTAGTTCTTTTATCTGCTTTTCGTAATCAAATTCTGATGCACGCATTTTGTTCGCCCAGTACGAATCGTTTTTTATTTCCAAAGTTGAATAATCTTTCCATTTGTCGGGATAGCCTATTTTTACGATAAAAGTACCCAGTTTTTCAATTGCTTTTTGTTTGGTTTCGGCTCCCATCCATTCAAGATTTTCGATACGTTCTTTAAGTGCCACTTTCAGGTTGTTCACCAATTGTAGCATTCTCTCTTTAGCGGCCGGTGGAAAATATTTCTCTACATACAATTCTCCTACGGCTTCGCCCAATGCATCATTTACGGCGTCGATGCTGCGACGCCAACGCGGACGCAACTCCTTGCTGCCACTCATTGTCTTTCCAAAAAACTCAAAGTGAGCGTTTACAAAATCGTCGCTTAAATAATTTGCCGCCGATTGAATTACTTTCCAGCTGAGGTAATACTGAAGATGCTGTAGTGGCTCACGATCAATTAAAGCGATTGCTTCACGAATAGGCTCAATCTGTTTAACATTGAGGCTGTCCAAATCGTTAGCTCCCATCTGTTCGAAATAGTATTTCCAATCAAATGGTTTGATTTTGCTATTCAGTTCTGAAACAAGCATTTTGTGGTAATTTTTTTCAGGCAGGCGACGCACCTCTTTCGGCACATGCGCTTTTGCCAATTGCGTCTCTATACGCATCACATGCTCTGCGGCTTGCTGCGCTTCAGATGGATTATATCCGGCATTTTGAAATTGAGTTTTTATTAATTTGAGATACTCTTCGCGAAGCATTTGCGAGTGCTCGTCCTTTTCTAAATAATAATCGCGATCACCCATACCTAAGCCTGATTGATAAATATGAGCAATATTCATCACACTATTCAAATCGTCGGCGCTAACATAAAATCCAAAAAAAGGATTTGCCGCATAGCGACTTATCGATGCCATCAGACGTATTATATCTTTTTTGTTTTTTGCCTGTGCAATCTCATCTAATTGAGGACGAATAGGAGCGGCTCCTTCCGCGTTTAGTTTGGCACTATCCATTCCTATTGTGTATAAATCGCCCACTTTTTGCGCGTTGGAACCGACGGCATTTTCCTGTTTTCCGAGTTCTTCAATTAGTGTTTGTATCTGTTTTTGATTTTCTTCTCTAAGCTTATCAAACGAACCGTAACGCGCATATTCATCGGGAATAGGATTGGCTTTTTGCCATCCGCCTGTGGCGTAATCGTAAAAATCGGTTCCGGGTTTGTGCTGTGTATCTAAGTTGCTCAAGTCCAAACTTTGTTTGCCAGAGTCTGATTTTTGTTTTGTGTGACAGGATATAATCATAACACTTAACATTGGTAAAATGAAAAGGAGTTTCTTTTTCATAATGAGTTCATTTTTATTTTTTTCGATTGCAAATGTACAAAATTATTTGATATGTTGTTGAATTATATGCACCCAAAGCATATAACCGTCAGAAGTAAGGTGCAAACCATCGTTTGTGAACTCATTCCTAAGTTTTCCTTTGGGATTGATGAAATAGGGGTACAGATTGATAAACAGACCGGACTCTTGCTCTGCGAGACGACGCAGTCGATTATTTAAGTCGACAACTTGCTTTTCTTTTCCGATCAATCGTCTGTATCGTGCAAAATCGTTATTTATAGGGAGTACACTTTGTATGTAAATTTCCGTTTCGGGCGAGGCCATACGCAAGGTACGCAAAATATTCCTGTAATTGTTTACGATCTTTTTATTAGAACGCTGCAAGGAGATATCATTTATTCCCGCCATGATGAAAAATTTCTTTGGCTTGGCATTGGCGATCTCATCAATTCGAGCAAGCATTCCTTCGGTGTTATCACCCGAAATACCACGGTTAGCCACCATTAAATCAGGAAAATAGGTGCTCCATTCACCCGCTTGTGTGATGCTGTTTCCAAAAAACACAATTTGTCCGATGGATAATGGATTTCGAGAAAAATCAGCCATGCGATTTTTATATGTTTCGGTACGAAAATCTTCTTGAATAGCTTTTGTTCCGACACAAGATGTGCAGAAAATTAGGTTGACGAACAAAAACAATAAGGTGTCGGTTATTCTTTTCATTGTACTATGGTTTTTAAATCATTATATATTTGTTGCCTCACATTCTCACACACAGGGACAAGCGGTAAGCGCAATATGTCGTTTATTCGACCCATCGCGTGAAGATAACACTTCACTCCGGCAGGATTGCCATCGGCAAATAAAAGCGAAAAGGAACGATGAAAAGCACGCTCCATTTCCTTGGCACGAGCCATATCTCCATTCAATGCCAATTGGATGAGTTGTGAAAATTGCTTTGGAAAAGCATTTGCCAATACCGATACAACACCGGAACCACCTGACTGTATGACAGACAGGGCCATGGCATCATCACCCGAGATGACGCGAAAATCATCGTTGCAATCGCAAATAATTTTTTTTATTTGCTCCATATTTCCCGAAGCCTCTTTGATTCCGATAACATTTTCGCACTCTCGCGCAATGCGCAATGTTGTTTCCGCAGAGATATTAACTCCTGTACGCGAAGGCACATTGTACAATATGATAGGTAGTGGTGAGGCGTTGCTCAGCGCGACGTAATGTCGAAAAAGTCCCTCTTGCGAGGGTTTGTTGTAGCATGGCGCAACCGAAAGAACGGCATTTACTCCGTAAAAATCAAAAGAGTGCAGCGTTTCACAAACGGCAGCCGTATTGTTGCCTCCTATGCCAACGATTATAGGAACACGGGCATTATTTCTTTTCACAATGCAACGAACAATTTTGTGTCGCTCTTCTTGTGACAGGGTAGGCGTTTCGGCCGTTGTGCCTAAGCAGACGAGATATTGCGTCCCATTCTCTATTTGAAAATCGACCAGTTTTTCTAAGGTTTCAAAATCGACTTCACCTTTTTCGGTAAATGGTGTGACGAGCGCGACGCCAACTCCTTTACCTATTTTATTTATCATCATTGTTTATTCATTTTTCCTAAGTTTCCAAACATCAATTTGTCGTACAAAGGTAGCGATTTTTTATAAACCATTTACCGCGAATCGGCATGCAAATATATTTTTTCAACACAAGGTAGTGATTTGCAACACTCATTTTTCGTTAAAATTGAAAAAATATTGCATAGTCTCAATTATATGTCGTAAATTTGTTTTTTAGTTCAGCTAAGAAAATAGACACGCTGAATCGTTTATGAATATCAAAACTAATGTGTTATGAAATTAAAAAACCTATTTTTTAGCGTTCTGTTTGTAGGCGCATTTATGATTGGAGCAACAGCTAACGCGCAATTGCGTTTTGGGTTGAGAGGCGAAGTGGGAATTAATAAGCCTTCGGTAAGCAAATCGCTCTTCGAGGTTGAAAATCTGAATGCATTCAAAATTGGTCCTACTGCCGAATTCACACTGCCCCTCGTGGGGTTGGCCATCGACGGTTCGTTATTGTATAGCAACCAAAAGATGAATGTAAAAACAATTAAATCAGAGAGTTCAATTGATGAGGTCAATGAACATTACATCGATATCCCCGTAAACGTAAAATACAAAATGGGAATCATTTCTCCTGTGAAAGTTTTTCTTGCAGCCGGCCCTTATGGTAGTTTCCGCGTTGGTGGTGACGAATTAAAATTAAAATCGGTACAAGAAACCATTGACAAAAAGAAGTTTGAAGCCGGTCTCAATTTTGGTTTCGGTGCAGAAATCATAAGCCGTGTAGCCGTAGGCTTTAACTATCGATTGAAATTGACGGATGACTATTCAGTAAACGAACCTGAGTTGAAAGATCTATTGAACGACAATAAAGGTTTTTGGACACTCACCGCCGTCGTTTATTTCTAAAAAATAAATGATTGCTGATGTAATCCTTCCGCTTCCACTATCGGACAAATTTTCCTATGAAGTACCAAAAGAACTTATCAAAACGATACAAGTAGGATGTCGAGTTATTGTTCCTTTTGGGAAACGAAAATATTACACAGCCATTGTTACAAAACTGCATAACGAAGAACCGCTTGGTTTTGCACTAAAAGAAATCCACTCCCTTATTGACACAAACCCAATTGTCTATCAAGACCAATTGGAATTATGGGAGTGGATTTCTTTTTATTATCTCTCGCCACTTGGCGATGTGTACAAAGCGGCACTTCCTTCAAAATTGAGAATGGAGAGCGAAACATTTGTTTCCGCGACATGCCAATCTCTATCCAAAGAGAATCAACCCGGCCTCACGGCCACAGAAAAAAGAATTGTTGACTATCTACACACACCCACATCGGTGAAAATATCAGTTTTGGAACGTGAAACAGGAATAAAAAATGCTCTTCCACACATTTATTCTCTCTTGCAAAAAAATGTGGTAAATACCACTCAAACCATTGAGCAATCGTATCTTCCCAAAACAGAGAAACAGGTTCAAATAACATCTACGATAGACACGGAAAAGATTTATGAAATCATTGGAAGAGCAAAAAAACAGCATCTTTTATTTGAAAGAATTCAACAAGAACTGGCGAAACGCAACGCGAGAACTCTATCAAGAAAAACGGCCTTATCCCTTTCCGGAGCCACACCTTCAGCTCTGGATGCATTAATAAAAAAAGGAATTTTACAACAAGCCACCATAAAGGTACAACGTATTCCGGCAGGTCCCATTGCCACTCGCCAACCTTTTCCTCTGAGCGCTCCACAGGCAAGAGCAGAAAAAGAAATAGAAAGCTGCTTTGAAAAGAAAAAATGTTGTTTGCTACATGGCGTCACCTCCAGTGGAAAGACAGAAATATATATTCATCAAATCATGAAGATGCTGACACAAGAAAAGCAAACACTCTATCTGGTGCCGGAAATAGCCTTAACCACACAACTAATTTCACGACTGCAAACCGTTCTGGGAAATCAAATAGGCGTCTATCATTCAAAAATAAATGATAACGAGCGTACCGAAATTTGGCACAAAATGCTTTCCGATAATCCTTACAAAGTGATTATTGGGGTTCGTTCATCGCTTTTTCTTCCATTTCAACGTTTAGGACTGATTATTGTGGATGAAGAGCATGAGTCCGGGTACAAACAGCAGGAACCCGCGCCGCGCTACCATGCACGCGATACGGCTGTGATGATGGCACACCTTTGGAATGCAAACGCATTGTTGGGCACAGCAACACCATCCATCGAATCGTATCACAACGCGCAAACGGGAAAATATGGCTATGTTTCGCTGACAAATCGATACGAAGACATAAAGATGCCGGAAATACAAATCGAAAACACATTTGAACTTCATCGAAAAAAAAAGATGAAATCACTTTTAGCTCCTCAGCTAATTGAAGAAATAAGATTGGCACTGGGGCAACAAAAGCAGGTTATCCTATTTCGCAATCGGCGCGGCTTTGCGCCCATGTTGGAATGCCAACAATGCGCATGGACGCCAAAATGCAAAGTGTGCGATGTAACTCTCACCTATCACAAATATAGAAACAGGTTGGTTTGTCACTACTGCAACGCGTCCTATTCGATGCCCGACACATGCCCTGCATGCGGCAACGAGGAATTGAAATTACTGGGACAAGGAACAGAGCAGTTGGAAGAAGAGGTCGCCCGCCTGTTTCCTGACGCCGCTATTGCCCGCATGGATGCTGATACCACACGAAAAAAGAATGCATACGAACGCATTATTGCCGATTTTCAAGAAAAAAAAATTCAAATTCTTATCGGCACACAAATGCTTTCAAAAGGATTGGATTTCGACCATGTGCGCGTAGTGGGCATTATTGCTGCCGACGCATTACTGAATTATCCTGATTTTCGTTCTCACGAAAGGGGTTTTCAACTGATGACGCAAGCAGCAGGACGTGCCGGAAGAAAAAACAAACAGGGAAAGGTTATCATTCAGGCGGCATCGCCACAACTTCCCATTTATCAATCCGTTGTAACAAACGACTATGAACGTTTCTTTCGCGAACAGATAACAGAACGCAAACTGTTTAGATATCCGCCATTTGCACGGCTTATCCTCATTGTGTTTAAACACAAAAAAGAAGAGACTGTGCATGCCGCGGCGGATTTTTTTGCGACACGTCTACGAAGAACGCTTCACGAACGCGTTTTGGGTGCCAATAAGCCGGTTGTCGGACGCGTTCAGTCGCTCTATATTCGGCATGTTATGTTGAAGCTCGAAGTTGGATTATCTCCGGGCAATGTTCGCAAAACGATCAAAGATGCCGAGCGCGAATGTAAAGCCCGACAGACGTTTCGCTCCGTTATGATTTATTATGACGTGGATCCGATGTAATAAACTTTATCGTTAATAGTCTCTCCTTAAAAAGCACCTACTCCCTCTGATTATCAGAAAAATAACCGCTATTTTTCTTGTATATATTTGCCGTTTTTCGTATCTTTACAGAGTAAAACCTTGCAAATTATGATAGGAAAATTACCCGAAAAAGGACAACGAGACTTGT
>JAEZZZ010000055.1 GCA_023418255.1 Bacteroidota bacterium | reverse complement strand
CAGACATAACGGACGGCAGGAAACCAAAGGTCGATTTTTACTGGAGTACGGCACAAATGGTGTCTAATCCGAGTATGAAACTGACATCAACAGATAAGCACTCCTGATTGTTACCGCGAGCACGCGTATGAAATTTTAACCCTTCCTTATCTGTTTTGCTTTATCCGATAACCGGTGCATTTGTCCAAAAGGTGAGTGCTGTCTTTTGTTTTGTCTGAACGGAAATGAACGAATAAATATTGATTATTTAATTGTCTGATTATCAAAATTATAATATTGAAAACAATTTGCGTATAAAAAAAATAATCATTCTTATAATCATATGCGGCTTAGGCATTATTTTTTCATGTGGCGGCTATAGAAAAACTCAATTCACGGCTTCATCCATTAATGTCGGGATGAATAAAGAAACCGTTTTTAAAAGATTCGGAGCTCCTTTCAAAACACATTCGTACAGAAAAGATAAGAATTTATACGAAATATTTTATTATAAGGAGCCGGTTGATGTTTCGGGTTATACATATATTGTCACAACCATATTAACATTCAAGAATCAATTTTAAATAGATATAAAACAAGAAGACGAATATATACCTGATATCCTCCGTACTATAATAAGCCACTAAATACCCGGATTGAGCCTCCAATCCCGCGCGATTCTATCACGTGGTAGATAAAAAAGAACCACACGGTGAAATCGTGCGGCAGCAAAGTGAAATAATTTGTTATTTTTCTAAGAGGGTGTCCAAAAAGTCTTGGGCACTCTTTGTTTCTTAAAACACTTTGTCAATTCAGATATGTCTATCGTCTTTAAGGCATTGAATATGATAGAGATTACATTTAAACCAAATTGTCAAGGACAGGCACTATTATTTCCTCCGACTGTTGATAATATGGTGCCTGAAGATAGTCCTGTCAGACTAATCAATCAAATAGTTGATGAATTGGATTTATCCAACATTGACTTTGGATACAAAGGTGGGGTTTGTAGTAGTTATCATCCTATAATGCTACTCAAAGTATTGTTTTACGCTTGCTTGAACAATATCTATTTGTGTCGAAAAATAGAACAGGTACTTTTTGGTGAATAATGTGGGCTAGAGAAAAATTAAACTTCAATATGCCAAAAAATGAGTTTTTCAGACATTTGTTGTGGTTTTGCACTTGCTGGTTGACTCTCCAACACACAAAAAAAAGCAATAAAACTTGCACATATCATTGATTCTTTGTAATTTTGTGCCGTTTTTCACTTATAGGGAAACTTTATGCGGTGATAATCAGTAAATTAATCAACGCCAATTTTATGTATAGAAGAATATATTTGAAAAAATAAAAAAAAACAGTAAAAAAGAAAGTAGAAAATGCCTACCATTCAACAATTAGTAAGAAAAGGACGCAGGGTACTCAACGAAAAGAGCAAATCGCCTGCGTTAGATTCATGTCCTCAACGTCGCGGTGTGTGTGTAAGAGTATATACCACAACACCTAAGAAGCCAAACTCAGCGATGAGAAAGGTGGCGCGTGTACGTTTGACAAACTCAAAAGAGGTGAACGCGTATATTCCCGGCGAAGGACACAATTTGCAGGAACACTCCATCGTAATGGTCCGTGGCGGTCGTGTAAAAGACCTTCCGGGCGTACGCTACCATATTGTGCGAGGCACACTCGACACAGCCGGAGTGAATGGTCGAACACAACGACGTTCGAAATACGGAGCTAAACGTCCCAAAGCAAGTGCAAAATAAAATAACAAACTAAGGGACACTGATAATTCAAACGATTTTAAATTAATGTACAATCACTGTTGAAATATTTGGTAAACGCTACTTATAGGTTGAGTAAATGATTCAGAGGAATCGTTGAAGACGAAAATAAAAGGCAGCCAAACACAACAAAAAATTTATTAGACAATGAGAAAAACAAAACCTAAAAAAAGACAGGTTCTACCTGATCCCGTTTATGGTGATGTAAGGGTAACAAAATTTGTTAACCATCTGATGTATGACGGAAAAAAAAGCCTCTCATACGAAATTTTTTATACCGCATTGGAACAAGTAAAGGCAAAATTGCCCAACGAAGAAAAATCAGCTCTCGAGATTTGGAAAGCTGCATTGGACAATATCACCCCCCAAGTAGAAGTAAAATCACGCCGAGTAGGTGGTGCTACATTTCAAGTACCTACTGAAATCCGCCCGGACAGAAAAGAGTCCGTTTCGATGAAAAACCTTATTCTTTTTGCAAGAAAAAGAGGAGGTAAGACAATGGCAGACAAATTAGCTGCCGAAATAGTAGACGCGTACAATAGTCAAGGCGGATCATTCAAACGTAAAGAAGATATGCACAGAATGGCAGAAGCAAACCGAGCTTTTGCTCATTTTAGGTTTTAATTAAACCAAAAGAAGAAAAGGTAAAAAAGATGACAAAAGGTTCAAAAGACATATTAAAATTCACACGAAATATAGGAATTATGGCGCATATTGATGCCGGTAAGACAACCACATCAGAGCGCATATTGTACTACACCGGGTTGACGCACAAAATTGGCGAAGTACACGATGGTGCGGCAACCATGGACTGGATGGAACAAGAACAAGAGCGAGGCATTACCATTACATCCGCAGCCACAACCACAAGCTGGAAGTATAACGACGAAACGTATAAAATCAACTTGATTGACACTCCGGGGCACGTGGACTTCACCGTTGAGGTGGAGCGTTCGCTGCGCATATTGGATGGAGCTGTCGCAGCATTTTGCGCCGTTGGTGGCGTAGAACCCCAATCGGAAACCGTTTGGCGTCAAGCCGACAAATATAAAGTACCACGTATTGGATACGTGAATAAAATGGACCGCTCAGGTGCCAACTTTTACGAAGTGGTTCGCCAAGTAAAAGAAGTGTTAGGCGCAACGCCCTGTCCCATTCAAATCCCTATCGGCAGTGAAGAAAATTTTAAAGGCGTTATCGATTTGATAACGATGAAGGCACTCTATTGGCACGACGAAACCATGGGTGCCGACTACGATATTGTGGACATCCCGGCAGAGCTTCTGGACGAAGCAAAAGAGTGGAGAGAAAAGATGCTTGAAGCTGTCTCTGAATGCGACGACGACATCATGGAAAAATTCTTTGATGATCCTGACTCCATCACCGAAAATGAAATCAAAGCAGCTATTCGCAAAGGAACATTGGCAATGCAAATCAATCCGATGATTTGCGGTTCATCATTTAAAAACAAAGGTGTACAAACATTGCTTGATGCCGTTTGCGCATATCTCCCAAGCCCACAAGACACCGACTCTATTGTTGGGACAGACCCTTCTGACCCCGAAAAAGAATTGGTAAGACATCCCGATCCCGAAGAACCTCTTTGCGCATTGGCATTCAAGATTGCGACAGACCCATACGTTGGACGCTTGTGTTTCTTCCGTGTATATTCAGGTTCATTGGAAGCCGGCTCCTATGTGTACAATGCACGTTCAGGAAAAAAAGAACGCATCTCTCGTCTATTCCAAATGCACTCCAACAAACAAAATCCGAAAGAATTTATCGGATCGGGAGACATTGGCGCAGGCGTAGGATTTAAAGATATAAGAACGGGAGATACCCTGTGTGATGAGAAAAATCCCATCACATTGGAATCGATGGACTTCCCTGATCCTGTTATCGGCATAGCTGTTGAACCAAAGACACAAAAAGATTTGGACAAACTATCTAACGGTTTGGCAAAACTATCGGAAGAAGACCCCACTTTTACCGTAAAAACGGACGAAGAAACCGGACAAACAGTTATTTCAGGAATGGGAGAACTTCACCTAGAAATCATTGTAGAACGATTGAAACGCGAATTTAAGGTCGAATGCAATCAAGGACGTCCGCAAGTTTCATACAAGGAAGCCATTACGCAATCCGTGGAATTGCGAGAGACCTATAAAAAACAAACCGGCGGTCGTGGTAAATACGCCGATATGATTGTGCGCATCGGTCCAGCCGATAAAGACTTTGAAGGCGAACTACAATTTATTGATGAAGTAAAGGGCGGTAACATTCCGAGAGAATATATTCCTTCCATCCAAAAAGGCTTCCAACGCGCCATGCAAAATGGTGTACTTGCCGGATATGCATTAAACAAGATGAAGGTAACCGTTATAGACGGTTCGTACCACCCGGTTGACTCCGATCAATTATCTTTTGAAATTTGCGCCATGCAAGCATTTAAATCGGCAGCCGAAAAAGCCGGCCCGGTACTCTTGGAGCCCATTATGAAAGTAGAAGTAGTAACTCCCGAAGAAAGCATGGGTGACGTGATTTCAGACCTAAACAAACGCCGTGGACAAGTAGAAGGCATGGAATCGAACCGCTCAGGTGCACGAGTGGTTAAAGCAAAAGCACCGCTTTCCGAAATGTTTGGTTACGTAACATCATTGCGCACCATCACATCGGGTAGAGCAACTTCAACCATGTCCTTTTCACACTACGAAGAGGTTTCATCCTCTATCGCAAAGAAAGTTCTTGAAGAAGTAAATGGTCGTGTAGATTTGATTAAATAATATAAACAATATGAGCCAAAAAATCAGAATCAAACTGAAATCGTACGATTATAGCTTAGTTGATAAATCAGCCGAGAAAATCGTAAAAACCGTAAAAGCTACGGGTGCCGTAGTAAGTGGTCCAATACCGTTACCTACGCACAAAAGAATTTTTACAGTGAACCGGTCAACGTTCGTGAACAAAAAATCACGCGAGCAATTTGAATTGTCGTCTTTCAAACGATTGATTGACATTTACAGTTCAACGGCCAAAACGGTTGATGCACTCATGAAATTGGAACTTCCCAGTGGAGTTGAAGTAGAAATTAAAGTGTAAGAGACAATTAATTATTAACGTCCTCGTCAAAAGCATGCAGCACAACTGATGCAAGAGGAATAAATAGATGTAGAAATGCCAGGATTATTAGGAAAAAAAATCGGAATGACATCCATTTTCAGTGCCGAGGGAAAAAACATTCCATGCACTGTTATCGAAGCAGGTCCTTGCGTCGTTACTCAAATAAAAACGGTGGACAAAGACGGGTACGACTCGTTGCAATTAGGTTTTGTCGATAAAAAAGACAAACACACAACCAAACCGGAAAAAGGGCACTATAAAAAGGCCGGAGTAACACCCAAGAGACACTTGGCCGAGTTCAAAGGATTTAAAGACGACTACAAGTTAGGGTCTGAACTAACCGTAGAGCTTTTTAAAGACACTCTTTATGTGGACGTAGTCGGCACATCAAAAGGAAAAGGATTCCAAGGTGTAGTAAAACGCCACGGATTTGGAGGTGTTGGTCAGTCAACACACGGTCAACATAACAGACTGCGCGCTCCGGGTGCTATCGGAGCATGTTCGTATCCCGCCAAAGTATTCAAAGGAACACGCATGGCCGGACAAATGGGAAATGAACGCGTAACCGTTCAGAATCTGCAGATAGTGAAAATTATACCCGAACACAACCTCCTATTACTAAAAGGCTCCGTTCCGGGACATAAAGGTTCAATCGTATTAATAGAGAAGTAAAAATGGAATTAATAATATACAACATTAACGGTGAAGCAACAGATAAAAAGGTAACACTCAATGATTCCATTTTCGGAATTAAACCCAATGAACATGTTATCTGGTTAGATGTTAAGCACTATTTGGCTAGCCAACGCCAAGGAACGCATAAGGCCAAAGAACGTAGCGAAATCTCAGGAAGCCGTCGTAAACTAATTCGTCAGAAAGGAAGTGGTGGAGCACGTCGTGGCGACATCAAATCACCGGTTTTGACAGGTGGTGGACGTGTTTTTGGCCCCAAACCCAGAATTTACCGCTTCAAAATAAACAAAAAAGAAAAAGCATTGGCTCGCAAATCAGCCCTTTCGCTGAAAGCAAAGAATGATGCCATCATCGTGGTGGAAGACTTCCAACTGGAAGCACCCAAAACAAAATCGATGGTTGATTTCACAAAGAAATTGCAACTCGCTGATAAAAAGATACTTTTAGTTTTGCCAAGTCAAAATAAAAATGTATATTTGTCGGCTCGAAATTTGGGAAAAGTGGAAATTATAACAGCCTCTGATATAAATACATACAAAATAATGAATTGCGCCAACTTGGTCTTTACAGAATCATCCGTAAACGCAATTGACGATTTATTTAAAAACAAAGCATAAGGAGGAACGACACAATGAGTATAATTATAAAACCCATATTCACCGAGAAACAAACCGAGATGACCGAGAAGTTCGAGAATCGCTACGGTTTTATTGTGGTTCCGAATGCTAAAAAAGCAGAAATAAAAAAAGCAATTGAGGAACTATATAACGTACACGTTGAAAAAATAAACACGATGAAGTACAACGGAAAGCTGAAAAGCCGATATACAAAATCCGGCGTTATTCAAGGACGTACCGCATCGTTCAAAAAAGCAATCGTAACCTTGAAGAAAGGTGATACAATAGATTTATTTAGCAACATATAAAAAATGGCAATACGTAAATTGAAGCCCACGACACCGGGGCAAAGACACAAGATTATCGGTTCATTTGATAATATCACTGCAAAAGAACCGGAGAAATCTCTTGTTACCGGTAAAAAATCAACCGGTGGACGCAACAGCCAAGGAAAAATGACCACAAGGCATATTGGTGGCGGACACAAAAAACGTTACAGATTTATCGATTTCAAGAGAAGAAAAGATGGAGTTCCAGCCGTTGTAAAATCAATCGAATACGATCCAAACCGTTCGGCACGCATCGCACTGTTGTATTATGCCGATGGAGACAAAACGTATATTCTTGCACCCAACGGATTGGAAGTTGGAACCACAGTGATGTCGGGACCCACAGCGGCACCCGAAATTGGAAACACCTTACCCTTGTCAAACATTCCACTTGGAACAGTAATTCACAACATCGAATTACGTCCCGGACAAGGAGCAAAAATGGTACGCTCAGCCGGAACATTTGCACAACTCGTATCGCGTGAAGACACCTACGCGGTAATCAAAATGCCTTCCGGAGAGATCCGAAAAATACTTACCTCTTGCAAAGCAACAATTGGAAGTGTTGGCAACTCGGATCACGCGTTGGAACAATCAGGTAAAGCCGGACGTTCACGATGGCTCGGACGCCGTCCTCACACTCGTGGAGTTGTGAAAAACCCGGTCGATCACCCAATGGGTGGTGGCGAAGGACGTGCATCAGGAGGTCACCCAAGATCGCCCAAAGGTTTATATTCTAAAGGTCTCAAAACAAGAGCTCCTAAGAAACATTCTTCTAAATATATTGTCGAAAGAAGAAAAAAGAAATAATCTGATTAATTAAAAAAATAACTATGAGCAGATCATTAAAAAAAGGTCCGTATATCAACCTGAAATTAGAGAAAAAGGTGAACGCCATGAACGAGAGCGGTAAAAAATCCGTAATCAAAACATGGGCGCGCGCCTCAATGATTTCTCCCGATTTTGTTGGACACACGATTGCCGTTCACAATGGGAATAAATTTATCCCTATTTACATCACCGAAAACATGGTGGGACACAAACTCGGAGAATTTGCAGTAACACGCACATTCCGCGGACATGCAGGTAATAGAAAAAAATAAAGTAAGCAGGGAGAATGCTTGATCAATAAAAATAAAAAAAGATGAGTGTTAGAAAAAGAATATCAGCCGAAAAAAGAAAAGAACAGAGGAAAGAAGTTTCTTTGGCCGTGTTGAAAAATGTTCCTTCTTCACCTCGTAAAATGCGCTATGTTGCAGATATGGTACGTGGAATGGAAGTTTTCAAAGCCTTAGGAATACTTAAATTTTCCAACAAAGAGGCTTCGGCAAAAGTAGAGAAATTGTTGCTCTCGGCTATTTCTAATTGGGAACAGAAAAACGAAAGAAAAGCCGAAACAGGTGAACTATATATTAAAACAATAAAAGTGGATGAAGGAAGCATGCTGAAAAGATTGCGCCCCGCACCACAAGGTAGAGGACATAGAATTCGCAAACGTTCAAACCACGTTACAATTGTCGTAGATACCTATAATAAGCAAGTAGAGTACGAACAACAAGAAGAAAAGGAATAACAAGATGGGACAAAAAGTAAATCCGATAGCAAATCGATTAGGAATCATCAAAGGATGGGATTCTAACTGGTACGGCGGAGACAACTATGGCGAAACCTTGTTGGAAGACAACAAAATACGTACATATTTGAATGCCCGTCTTGCCAAAGCCAGCGTATCACGCATTGTAATCGAAAGAACATTAAAATTGGTGACAATCACAATCTGTACCGCTCGCCCGGGAATCATCATCGGTAAAGGCGGTCAAGAAGTGGACAAACTCAAAGAAGAGTTGAAACAAATTACCGACAAAGATGTACAAATCAATATCTTTGAAATAAAAAAACCGGAGTTAGACGCCGTAATTGTCGCCAACAACGTAGCACGTCAAATAGAAGGAAAAATAGCCTACCGCAGAGCTGTAAAAATGGCCATCGCGTCAACAATGCGAATGGGAGCCGAAGGTATCAAAATACAAATATCCGGACGACTCAACGGAGCTGAAATGGCACGTTCGGAAATGTATAAAGAAGGGAGAACCCCTCTACACACGTTTCGTGCCGACATTGACTTCGCTCAGGCAGAAGCATTGACCAAAGTAGGTTTAATAGGAATAAAAGTGTGGATTTGCCGTGGTGAACTCTATGGCAAACAAGATCTTGCACCCTCATTCAGCACACCCAAAGACACCCATTCCGGTAGTCGTGGAAGCAGAGAAGGAGGACGAGGCAGAAGAAACAGAAGAAATAGAAACGCTTGAAATTAAAAGAAAATGTTACAACCGAAGAAAACAAAATACAGAAGACAGCAAAAAGGGCGCATGAAAGGAAATGCTCAACGAGGCAATCAGTTGGCATTCGGTTCTTTTGGAATTAAGTCGTTACAATCCAAATGGATTACAGGACGCCAAATAGAAGCAGCCCGTATCGCCGTTACGCGATATATGCAACGTCAAGGACAGGTTTGGGTTCGCATTTTTCCCGACAAGCCAATCACTAAAAAACCCGCCGAAGTACGTATGGGTAAAGGGAAAGGTAACCCCGAAGGATTTGTTGCGCCTGTAACACCCGGAAGAATCCTATTCGAAATAGAAGGCGTATCATACGATGTGGCAAAAGAAGCTTTGCGCTTAGCGGCTCAAAAATTACCGGTTACCACAAAATTTGTAGTAAGAAGAGATTATAATCACGAGCAAAAATAATAATGCGCTATGGCATCAAAAAAAGAAGAATATAAAGAATTGTCCGTTAAAGATCTGCAAGAACGACTTGTAGCAGAAAAAACAGAAATCACTCAGTTAAAAATTAATCATACAATTACGCCTCTGGATAACTCAGACATACTGAAACACAAACGAAGAGACATCGCACGCATCAAAACCGAACTTCGTGCCAGGGAACTGAAAATTAATAAATAATGGAAACGAGAAATTTAAGAAAGGAAAGAATCGGGGTCGTTTTCAGTAACAAAATGGAAAAAACCGTAACCGTTGCTGTGAAATGGAAAGAGAAACACCCTATATACGGGAAATTTGTTAATAAAACAAAGAAATTTCACGCCCATGACGAGAAAAATGATTGTAACATTGGCGATACCGTACGTATAATGGAAACCCGTCCTTTGAGCAAAACAAAGCGATGGAGAGTGGTAGAAATAATAGAAAGGGCTAAGTAAGATGATACAACAAGAATCAAGATTAACAGTTACCGATAACAGCGGCGCGAAAGAAGCACTCTGTATTCGTGTTTTGGGAGGAACCGGAAGACGCTATGCATCCGTTGGCGACATCATTGTAGTAACCGTAAAAAGTGTAATCCCTTCAAGTGATATCAAGAAAGGAACCATAACAAAAGCAATCATCGTGCGTACAAAAAAAGAGATACGCCGAGCCGACGGTTCCTATATACGTTTTGATGACAACGCCTGCGTGTTGCTTAACAATGCCGGCGAATTGCGTGGAAGCCGTATCTTTGGCCCCGTAGCCAGAGAGTTGCGTGCTACAAACATGAAGATTGTATCATTGGCACCCGAAGTACTTTAATCCTATCAAATTAAGACAAAGAGATGAGTAAGTTACATATTAAGAAAGGGGATATGGTTTATGTGATGTCCGGAAACAACAAGTACAGAGCAAACCAACCTGAAAAAAGCAAAGGAAGAGTATTGGAAGTATTACCCAAGAAACAAAAAGCAATTGTTGAGGGAATGAATATTATCTCGAAACACACCAAACCCAATGCTCAAAATCCAAATGGAGGAATAGAAAAAAAAGAAGCCCCTATCCATATTTCGAACTTGATGCACGTTGACCCCAAAACAGGAAAGCCCACTCGCATTGGAAGAAAAAAAGATAGCAAAGGCAACTTGGTACGTTATGCAAAAAAATCAGGGGAGGAGATTAAATGAGCACATATACGATCAACTTAAAATCAGATTATAAAGAACGCATCGTTCCGGCTTTGATGAAAGAATTTGGATATAAATCCGTAATGCAAGCCCCAAAATTGGAAAAAATTGTTATCAATCAAGGGTTGGGAATAGCCGTAGCCGACAAAAAAATAATCGAAACAGCCGTCAACGAACTAACGGCCATAACCGGACAAAAAGCCGTAGTAACCGTTTCGCGTAAAGACATTTCGAACTTTAAGTTACGTAAAAAAATGCCAATCGGCGTTCGCGTAACATTGCGTCACGACAAAATGTATGAATTCCTAGAAAGATTGGTAAGAGTGGCATTGCCCCGTATTCGTGACTTCAAGGGAATTAACAGCAAACTCGACGGAAGAGGAAACTACACCTTAGGAATTGAGGAGCAAATTATATTTCCCGAAATAAACATCGATAATATTTCGCGCATTTTAGGAATGAATATTACCTTTGTAACTACGGCAAAAACCGATAAAGAAGGATACGCATTGTTGCGCGAATTTGGATTACCATTTAAAAACGAAAAAAAATAACATAGAATGGCAAAAGAATCAATGAAAGCCCGCGAGGTGAAAAGAGCAAAAATGGTTGCCAAATACGCAGAAAAAAGAGCTAAATATATAGCCGAAGGCAACTACGAAGCACTTCAATCCATTCCAAAGAATGCATCGCCGGTACGCAAGCACAACCGTTGCAACATCACCGGACGTCCGAAAGGCTACATGCGCCAGTTCGGAATTTCGCGCATTCAATTCAGAGAAATGGCATCAAAAGGCCTCATCCCGGGAGTAAAAAAAGCAAGCTGGTAAAACAATAGCAGCAAACAAAAAACAAAAAAAGACAGATAGATAAGTATTAAATATTGTCCCGGCAGTCGGGATCAATTTAAAATTATTTTAGAATGACAGATCCAATAGCAGATTATTTGACGCGTCTAAGAAATGCCATACAGGCAAACCACCGAGTGGTGGAAATTCCCGCGTCGAACTTAAAAAAAGATATCACAAAGATACTTTTTGAAAAAGGCTACATTCTTAACTATAAGTTTGTAGATGAAGGACCACAAGGCACCATCATGATTGCCTTGAAATACGATCCGGTAAACAAAGTAAACGCAATTAAGAAATTGATTCGAATTTCTACGCCCGGTTTACGTAAATATGTCGGATACAAAGAGATGCCCCGTGTATTAAACGGTTTAGGCATTGCTATATTGTCTACTTCACAAGGTGTTATAACCGATAAAGAAGCTCGTGAACGAAAAGTAGGTGGAGAAGTTTTATGTTACATTTATTAAAATTAAGAGGAAGATAATATGTCAAGAATAGGAAAACTACCCATCACATTGCCCGCCGGTGTTAGCATCAATGTCGGTGAAGACAACATCGTTACGGTGAAAGGCCCCAAAGGAGAATTGAAACAACCCGTTCATCCCGATTTAAAAATTGAAGTAGAAGATAGCACTCTTACGGTAACAAGACCTACCGACTCAAAAGAACATCGTTCCATGCACGGACTCTATCGCTCGTTAATCAATAACATGATTGTTGGTGTGTCTGAAGGATTTCGTAAAGAATTGGAACTGATAGGTGTTGGATTTCGTGTTTCCAACAACGGACAAATATTGGAACTGTCCCTCGGATATACGCACAACATTTTGTTGCAGTTGCCCAACGAAATAAAGATAGAAACCAAAATGGAGAGAAACAAAAACCCTCTTATCATTTTGGAATCATGTGATAAACAATTACTCGGACAAGTATGTGCGAAAATACGTTCGTTCCGTAAACCTGAACCATATAAAGGAAAAGGTATCCGATTTGTAGGGGAACAAGTACGTCGCAAATCCGGTAAAACAGCAGGTTAAACAATCTACGTAAACCAAAATTAGTTATGCTAACAAAGAAAGAGAGAAGATTAAAAATAAAGGCACGTGTACGTGGAAAAATAAACGGAACCGACACATGCCCCCGCCTATCCGTATTCAGAAGCAACAGACAAATATATGCACAGCTTATTGACGACGTAAACGGAAAAACATTGGTCTCGGCGTCATCGCTCAAACTAGAAGATAAAGCACCCAAAAAAGAGATGGCAGCCAAAGTTGGCGAACTCATCGCTCAAAGTGCCAAAGAAGCAGGAATAGAAAAAGTTGCTTTCGACAGAAACGGATATCTATATCACGGACGTATTAAAGAATTGGCAGATGCCGCACGTAAAGGAGGACTTAAATTTTAACCATCATGGCAGGAGTAATTAATAAAGTAAAATCAACAAACGATTTAGAATTAAAAGATAGATTAGTAGCTATCAACCGTACAACCAAGGTTACCAAAGGAGGTCGCACATTTACATTTGCAGCAATGGTCGTGGTTGGAAACGAAGATGGAATCGTAGGCTGGGGACTCGGAAAAGCAGGCGAAGTAACCACGGCCATTGCCAAAGGAGTTGAAGCAGCAAAGAAAAACCTCGTAAAAATACCCGTTCACAACGGAACTATTCCGCACGAACAATCGGCAAAATATGCCGGTGCCGAAGTTTTCCTCAAACCGGCTTATACCGGTACAGGAGTGAAAGCCGGTGGTGCGATGCGTGCCGTACTTGAAAGTGTGGGTATTACAGACGTGTTGGCGAAATCGAAAGGTTCATCAAACCCTCACAACTTAGTGAAAGCCACCATCGGTGCTCTCTGTGAACTAAGAGACCCTCTAACGGTAGCACAAAACAGAGGAGTGAGTGTGGACAAAGTGTTTAACGGATAAAAATCAATGTGAGACATGGCAAAAATTAAAATCAAACAGACAAAAAGCAAAATAGGTTACCCTAAGGACCAGAAAAAAACGCTGGAAAGCTTAGGACTCACTAAAATGCAACGTGTAGTTGAACACGATGATACACCCGCGATAAGAGGACAGATAAGAAAAATACAACATCTGGTAACAATCGTAGAAGAATAAATTAGTTTATCACTGATAAAAAAATATATAGAATGAATTTATCGAATTTAAAACCCGCAAAAGGAGCAACAAAAGCTCGCAAAAGAATTGGCCGTGGACAAGGATCCGGAAGAGGTGGTACATCCACAAGAGGACACAAAGGAGCAAAATCAAGATCCGGCTATTCAAGAAAATTGGGTTTCGAAGGAGGACAAATGCCGTTGCAACGTCGATTGCCCAAATTCGGATTTAAACCGTTAAAGAGAACAGAATATAAAGCCGTCAATCTTGAAACATTGCAAGAATTGGCAGACAACAAAAAACTAACTATAATAGATCCGGAAACTTTGAAGAAAGCGGGACTTGTATCCACAAAAAATTTAGTAAAAATTTTGGGACGAGGCTCACTAACCGCGAAGTTAGAAGTGAAAGCCCACGCTTTCTCAAAAAGTGCGGAAGAAGCAATAACAGCGGCCGGAGGAACCGCCGTAAAACTCTGAAAATATGGGATTCATACAGACAATAAAAAATATAAGAAAAATTGAAGACCTCAGAATGAGAATTCTGATAACCATTGCATTTGTAGCAATCTATCGATTCGGCTCATTCGTGGTACTTCCCGGAGTGGATCCCGCACAACTGCAAGCACTGCAAGCCAATGCAAGCAGTGGCTTATTAGGACTGTTGAATATGTTTTCGGGGGGGGCATTTGCCAACGCCTCTATTTTCGCATTAGGTATTATGCCCTACATCTCTGCATCCATCGTTATGCAGTTGTTGGGAATCGCGGTTCCGGCATTTCAAAAAATGCAACGCGAAGGTGAAAGTGGACGCACCAAGATGAATCAATACACACGTTATCTTACGGTGATGATTCTTCTTTTCCAAGGTCCCGCTTACATTTATGGAGCTCTGCAAGGAGCTATTCCGGGGGGATTTTGGAACTGGGTACTTCCATCAACTGTCATCTTAGCAGCCGGCAGTATGTTTGTTTTGTGGCTCGGTGAACGCATCACAGATAAAGGTATTGGAAACGGAATATCGTTTATCATTTTAATCGGGATTATTGCTCGCCTACCACAAGCACTTGTTGCAGAGGTCGATCGCTTGCACAATGCGCCGGGAGGATACATCTTGCTATTGCTTGAACTCATATTCCTGCTTGCAGTTATTGCCATCGCCATCATGCTCGTTCAAGGAACGCGCAAAGTGCCCGTGCAATATGCAAAACGCATCGTGGGTAACCGTCAATATGGTGGCGTACGTCAATACATCCCACTGAAAGTGAATGCAGCCAACGTGATGCCCATCATATTTGCACAAGCAATTATGTTTATCCCGCTCACTGTTGCACGATTTACAGTAAAAGAAGGGGGTGGATTCATGGCAAATCTGATGGATCATACCAGTTTTCTATATAATACTATTTTTGCATTACTGATTATTGCATTTACATACTTCTATACCGCCATCACAGTAAATCCGACACAAATGGCAGAAGACTTAAAACGCAATAATGGATTTATACCGGGAGTAAAACCGGGAAAAAAAACCGCAGAATATATCGACACGATCATGTCGCGAATCACTTTTCCGGGTTCTATCTTCTTAGCAATTGTAGCTATTTTGCCTGCATTTGCCGGAATCTTGGGAATAAACTCACAGTTTGCCCAATTCTTCGGTGGAACATCGTTGCTCATCTTAGTAGGTGTTGTTTTGGATACCCTGCAACAGATAGAGAGCCACTTGTTGATGCGCCATTATGATGGTTTCCTCAAATCGGGAGCTAAAATAAAAGGCAGAACAGGTTCCATTGCGGCGTATTAATTTATTTGAATAGATACGATAAGAATGAATAGCAACAAGATCATATTAAAAACGGAGCAAGAGATTGAGTGTATGCGTGAAAGCAATCGCTTGGTGGGAATGACATTGGGAGAACTCTCAAAGCATCTTCGCCCGGGAATTACAACGCTGGAACTTGATCGAATTGCCGAGGAATTTATTCGAGATCACGGAGCTATTCCTACTTTTTTAGGATATGGAGGTTTTCCAAATTCAATCTGTACATCGGTCAACGAAAACGTGGTACATGGTATCCCCAACAAAATTCCGTTGAAGGAAGGCGATATCATATCCATCGATTGCGGAACAAACAAACGTGGCTATTGTGGCGACTCTGCCTACACATTCTGTATAGGCGAAGTAGATGAAAAAGTAAAACAATTGCTACGCGTTACGCGTGAAGCACTCTACAAAGGCATCGCCACAGCAATCGAAGGGAACAGAATCGGTGACATCGGATATACAGTTCAATCCTATTGCGAATCGCATGGATATGGCGTCGTACGCGAATTGGTAGGACACGGCATCGGACGAAACATGCACGAAGCACCCGAAGTTCCCAATTATGGGCGAAGAGGTACCGGGCCGCTCATCAGAAACGGAATGTGCATCGCCATCGAGCCGATGATTACCATGGGACGCAAAAACGTTGTTTTTGAAAGCGATGGCTGGACTGTACGTACAAAAGATCGGAAACCATCGGCACATTTTGAGCATACTATTGCCATCAGAAATGGAAAACCCGATATTTTATCTACATTCGAGTTTATTCAGGAAGTTAATTAAAATGGAGATTTAAATGGCTAAACAAGCAGCAATAGAACAAGACGGAACAATTATTGAGGCATTGTCAAATGCGATGTTCCGTGTGGAATTAGAAAACGGACATGAAATTACGGCTCACATCTCGGGGAAAATGCGCATGCACTACATCCGCATATTACCCGGCGACAGAGTGCGCGTGGAAATGTCCCCCTATGATTTATCAAAAGGAAGAATATCATTCAGATACAAGTAAAAAAACATCAAGATATGAAAGTAAGAGCATCATTGAAAAAACGTTCCGCAGAGTGTAAAATAGTAAGAAGAAAAGGACGTTTGTACATTATAAATAAAAAAAATCCCAAATTTAAGCAACGTCAGGGATAATAGTTATTAACTTTGTAATTATAATAATAAAGAACATATATGGCTATAAGAATTGTTGGAGTCGATTTGCCGCAAAATAAGCGAGGAGAAGTTGCGCTCACTTATATATATGGCATCGGACGAAGTTCTGCAAATAACATTTTAAAAAAAGCAGAAGTAGAGAGAGATATCAAAGTAAAAGATTGGACAGATGATCAAGCTGCTCGTATTCGTGAAATCATTTCAAGCGAATATAAAGTTGAGGGAGACCTTCGGTCTGAAGTACAACTAAACATCAAACGATTGATGGACATCGGTTGCTATCGTGGCATCCGCCATCGTATTGGTTTGCCGGTACGCGGGCAAAGCACCAAAAACAATGCCCGCACACGTAAGGGAAGAAGAAAAACAGTTGCTAACAAGAAAAAAGCTACGAAATAACAGGTAAATAGTATGGCAAAAAAAACGACATCAGGAAAAAAGAAAAACGTAAAAGTGAGTGCCATAGGACAAGCCCACATTTCATCATCGTTCAACAACATCATTGTTTCACTAACCAATGAAGACGGTGAAGTTATCAGCTGGTCTTCGGCCGGAAAAATGGGCTTCAGAAGCTCAAAAAAGAACACCCCGTACGCCGCACAAATGGTAGCTCAGGATTGTGCAAAAGTTGCATACGATTTAGGATTGCGCAAAGTGAAAGTGTTTGTCAAAGGCCCCGGAAACGGACGCGAATCGGCAATCAGAAGCATTCATGGTGCGGGAATTGAAGTGATGGAGATCGTAGATGTTACGCCGTTGCCACACAACGGTTGTCGTCCACCTAAAGCGAGAAGAGTTTAAACAATAAAACAATTTAATGATTTTTTGATATTGTCAGTATAGTGCGATGAAAACAACAACCCGTCCCATACCCCTAACGATGGCTGACGACCTAAAAAGATAAAACACGCCTACCGACAATCAATCATAAAAGAATAATTAATAAAAATGGCAAGATATACTGGTCCAAAGACAAAAATCGCCCGCAAATTTGGCGAACCCATTTTCGGTCCCGACAAAGTGCTCTCGAAAAAGAATTACCCACCGGGACAACATGGAAATACGCGTAGAAGAAAAACATCAGAGTATGGCATACAGCTGCGCGAAAAACAAAGAGCAAAATACACCTACGGTGTGCTGGAAAAACAATTCCGCATCACCTTTGAAAAAGCGGCACGAAGCCGTGGCATTACCGGTGAAGTGCTATTGCAACTCTTAGAGTCACGCCTCGATAACATTGTTTATCGCTTAGGTATCGCGCCCACAAGAGCAGCAGCACGTCAATTGGTATCGCATCGCCATATCATCGTAAACGGAAGAATTCTGAATATTCCTTCGTACAGCGTAAAGCCCGGTGATATTGTAGGTGTAAGAGAAAAATCGAAATCGTTGGAAGTAATCGACAACGCTCTCAACGGCTTCAATCACACAAAATACCCTTGGTTGGAATGGGATAATACAACATACAGCGGAAAACTGTTGCATTTGCCCGAAAGAACAGATATCCCAGAAAACATTAAAGAACAATTGATCGTAGAATTATACTCCAAACAATAATTTCATGGCAATACTAGCATTCCAAAAACCCGATAAAGTAATCATGATTCAGGAGAACGCATTCTCCGGTAAATTTGAATTTCGCCCCCTTGAACCCGGCTACGGCATTACCATTGGTAATGCTTTACGACGCATATTGTTGTCGTCATTAGAAGGGTTTGCCATCACCTCGGTGAAGATTGAAGGCGTAGATCACGAATTTGCCTCCATTCCCGGCGTTATAGAAGATGTAACGGGAATCATCCTGAACTTGAAGAAAGTACGATTTAAACGAATAATCGAAGAGTTTGAAACGGAGAAAGTAAGTATTAATATTTCGGGCACGGATGTATTTAAAGCCGGAGATATTGGTAAACTGTTAACAGGCTTTGAGGTGTTGAATCCCGAACAAGAGATTTGCCGATTGGAAAAGAAGACTCAACTACGCATGGAACTTGTCATCAACAAAGGAAGAGGATATGTTTCGGCAGACGAAAATAGAGAACACTACGAAACCAACGACGTGCAAGCCATTGCCATTGATTCAATATATACCCCAATCCGGAACGTGAAGTACGAAGTTGAAGACTATCGAATAGAACAAAAAACAGACTACGAAAAATTAATCATAGAAGTATCTACCGACGGCTCTATTCAGCCCAAAGATGCATTGAAAGAGGCTTCTAAAATATTGATCCAGCACTTCGTGCTGTTGTCTGACGACAACAAAATCATGATTGAAGCAACCGATGCCAACGATATCGAAGAGTTTGACGAAGAGGTGTTGCACATGCGCCAATTGCTCAAACGCAAATTGTCGGATTTAAACTTATCCGTACGTGCGCTCAATTGCTTGAAAGCAGCCGATGTGGAAACACTCGGACAATTGGTTGTACACAATAGAAACGACCTTCTTAAATTCCGCAACTTCGGGAAAAAATCACTCACCGAGCTCGAAGAGTTATTGGGCGGATTAAAGCTTACCTTCGGAATGGATATTTCAAAATATAAATTAGATAAAGATTAATAATAATGAGACATAATAAAAAGAATAATCATTTAGGGCGAAAAAAGGCACATCGTGGAGCAATGTTGTCAAATATGGCAAATTCGCTGATTATGCATAAACGTATTTTTACAACTGTTCCAAAAGCCAAAGAGTTAAGAAAATTTGTTGAGCCCATTATTACAAAATCAAAAGAGGATACAACAACATCTCGGCGCCTTGTATTTAAAAAGTTGCAAAGCAAACAAGCCGTTACGGAGCTATTCCAAAATATTTCTCAAAAAGTGGCAGATCGTCCCGGAGGATACACTCGCATCATAAAAACGGGATTCCGATTGGGTGACAACGCCTCAATGTGTTTCATTGAACTGGTGGACTATAACGAAAATATGCTGAAAGAAAGTGGCGCTAAGAAAGCAAGAACACGCCGCTCACGCAGAAAATCGACATCTACTGCTACTGCTGCAAAAGCAACAGCACCCGCGACAAAAGAAGAAGAACCTAATGCGAAAGCGGCGAAAGAAAAAGGTGTTGAACCAAAAGAAAAAGTAGCGAAAGAAACAAAAGAAACAAAGGAAACGCAAGAAGCATCTACAAAAAAATCGGATAAAGAAGCGACTCCAACAGAAAAAAAAGCCATACAAGCCGATAAGAAAGTAGAAGCGGAAAAAGAAACTCAAAAGGAGAAAAAGGAAAACGCTGAGGATACACCATCAGAAGGTTGAGAACCACAAAACTTAGCCGATGCTGTCAATCCGCAGCGAAGCTGTGATTTTTAAAATGTTAAACATTAGGAAAGAGCCGCGAGTGATCGTAGCTCTTTTTTTCTATGTAGCCTCTCCTTAAAAAGCACCTACCCCCTCTGATTATCAGAAAAATAACCGCTATTTTTCTTGTATATATTTGCCGTTTTTCGTATCTTTACAGAGTAAAACCTTGCAAATTATGATAGGAAAATTACCCGAAAAAGGACAACGAGACTTGT
>JAEZZZ010000027.1 GCA_023418255.1 Bacteroidota bacterium | reverse complement strand
GCAGGAAGCTGCCGCCCAGCGCGACCGAGGCGCCGTCGGGTATCAGCGCGGCCAGGTCGGCCAGCGCCACCTGCTTGTCTTGCTGGTTGAATCCGGATGACATGAATGTTCCTCCTCCGTGGCCGGGCGGGCTGGGTCAGCCGTCCAGGTATTGCCGTATGCGCGCCTTGAACCCCGGCCGCGATGCCGACCGGACCAGCGCCGCCAGATCGGCGTCGGGCGCATTGGTGTCGAGTGCTTGGTAGAGGCTGGCGCGCGTCGGCGCGTCGAGCGCCGTGGCGGTGTCGGCCGCTTGCTGCACCTGGGCCGGCCAGTCGGCGTCGGCCGCGAGCCCTTGCACGAAGCCGATGCGGGCGGCTTCCTCGGCGTCGAAGCTGCGCGCGCTGCCCAGGATGGACAGCGCATTGTCGGCGCCCACCATATTGCGGAAGCGCCGGGTGCCCAGCACCAGCCCGAACTTCAGGCCGGGCATGCGGAAGCTGGCGTCGGGCGTGCACAGGCGCAGCTTGCAGGCGGCGACCAGGTCGACCCCGGCGCCGAAATTGCGGCCATGGGCCAGCGCCAGGGTCAGGCTGGGCGAGCCGGCCACGCGTTGCAGCAAGGTCTCGATGCGCACCATGCGCAACAGCAGGTCGCCCTCGCTTTGCGCTTCATAGCCGGTGAAGTCGAACCCGGCGCTGAAGTTCTTGCCCGCCCCGCGGAATACCAGCAGGGGGATCTGTTCCGCATGTGCGGCGTCGACGCCTTCGATCAGCGCCTCGACCAGCTCGGCCGACAGCGCGTTGCGCTTGTCGGGCCGGTTGAGCGTGTAGGTCCAGGCTTGCGGCGACTTGTCGATGGCGAGCACGGTGTCGGTCATGGCCGTCATTGCTCCACCCGGGCGCGCAATTCGGCCAGCACTTCCGCGTTGTGCTCGCCCAGCCCGGGCGGGCGGCGCGCCACGCCAGCGGTGCGCGCGTCGAAGCGGATGGGCGAGACGAAGGTCCTGGTCTGCGCGCCGTTGGGCAGCGTCAGGTCCTGCACCCATTGCATGTGCTCGACCTGCGGGTCGCCCAGCACGTCGGAATAGCGGTTGATGGGCGCGCACGGCACGCCGGCCTCGCGAAAGCGCGCCAGCCAGGTGTCGGCGTCCGCGCCGGCGAAGATCTCTTCCAGGGTGTCGCGCAGGCTTTCCTGGTGGGTGGCGCGCGCGGTGGTGCTGGCATAGCGTTCGTCGTCGAACAGTTCCGGGCGGCCGACCACCTGGCACACGGCCTTCCAGAGCGAGTCGTTGCCGGCCGCCATGCCGAAATAGCCGCCCTGGCAGCGGAACACCTGGTAGGGGGCATTGCGCGGGTGCGCCGAGCCCAGCTTGACCGGATCCACCCCCATGCCGAAGTACTGGGAAGTCTGCAGCGCGGCGATGCCCAGCGTGGCGCCGAGCATCGAGACATCGATGTGCGTGCCCGGCTGGCCCGCCTGCACGGCGCGCAGCGCGGCCGCCACCGAGAAGGCGCCGTACAGCCCGGCAGTGAAATCGCAGACCGGCACGCCGCACTTGACCGGGGCGCCGTCCGGCTCGCCGGTGACGCTCATGAGGCCGCTCATGGCCTGCAGGGTCAGGTCGAAGCCGCCTTCCTGGCTGCGCGGGCCGCTCTGCCCGTAGGCCGAGATGGAGCAATAGACCAGCCTGGGGTTGCGCGCCGACATGGCCTGGTAGCCCAGGCCGAGCCGGTCCATGACGCCGGGCCGGTTGTTTTCGATCAGCACGTCGGCATGCGCGATCAGGTCGGCCGCCACCTGGCGGTCGGCCTCGTCCTTCAGGTTCAGGGCCACCGAGCGCTTGTTGCGGTTCAGCGAGGCGAAATTCTCGCTGTAGCCATCGGTGATGGGCGCCCAGCTGCGCAGGGTGTCGCCCGTGCCGGGGGGTTCGATCTTGACCACGTCGGCCCCCATGTCGGCCAGCAGCAGGCCGCAGAACGGCCCGGCCGCCACATTGCAGATTTCGATGACCCGTACACCCGCCAGGGTGGATTCCTGCTTCATTTGTGCTCCTGTGGGCCGTCCCCGGCCGAATGCGATTGACGCCTGAAATGTTATATGGGAGCCTATAAAAAATCAAATAATAGAATTTAAATCCCAAAAATTGGGATAACCCTCAAAGGAGACTGACATGGCCGCATTCATTTCCCGCCTGGGCGGCATCCTGCTGCTCGCCGCCGCCGCCGCCGCCGCCACCACCGCGTTCGCCGGTTCCTGGCCCGCCGCCCCCATCCGCATGGTGGTGCCCTATCCGCCCGGCGGCGCCACCGATTTCTCGGCGCGCGTCTATGCCGAGCAACTGGCCCGCATCCTGGGCCAGCCGGTCGTGGTCGAGAACAAAGCCGGCGCGGCCGGCGAGATCGGCGCCCAGGCGGTGGTCAACGCCAAGCCGGACGGATACACCGTGCTGCTGGGCGCGGTGGGCAGCCTGGCGATCAATTCGCTGCTGCCGTCGAAGCAGCAGCAATACGCGTTCCCCGAATCGCTGCGCGGCGTCTCCATGGCCACCACCACGCCGCTGGCCGTGGTGGTGCGCGCCGCCCAG
>JAEZZZ010000137.1 GCA_023418255.1 Bacteroidota bacterium | reverse complement strand
GAAAAAATTGGGAGCGACGAAAAATGGTTACTTGCAAAGGTCTCACTTTTGATTGATGGGGCTTGGTTCTCTGAGATGAAAGTCTGAATCGCATTAAATCTGCGATTCAGACAACTGATCATACAATTTTATAGTTTTATCGGACAACAATGAAATTTAAACTAATTTATGACTAATACTTAAATGCAACCTAGATTCAAGTATTATTCAGCAGACCCTATTTATACACACTCACATAAAAAAGTTTGATTTTTATCGCTCAGCCTATATAATTCAAACTTTTTTATGTAAGTTTGTATTTAAAACTATAATAAAATCAAACAATATGAGATTAGATCTAAGTTCTTACATTACTTTGGAACGGATTCCTGCAAGATATTACCGTCCCGAAAACGATTTTGAGGAATACACCCAAACTCGTTACGAAAAAATCCCCACGTCTATTTACGAATCGCCACGTAGGGCATCTAAAAAAGTTGCAAACCAGATTGTAAAATTAATGCGTGAGAAGGAAGCCACAGGAAAACCATTTGTCTTAGGCGTTTCGGGTGGCGTGTCGCCATTGTTGATATACGAAGAATTAGTACGTCAACATAAAGAAGATGGTGTGAGTTTCAAAAATCTGGTGGCTTTTAATATTTACGAATATTACCCGGTGTATGATTCTTCTTTTAGTAATTTACAGTTATTGAAAGAGGTATTTTTCAACAATATAGACATTGATCCCAAAAACATCTTTTCTCTAAATGCTTCCATAGAGAAGGATTTAATTTCAACCGATTGCGAAAAATATGAAGAGAAGTTAAACGAATTTGGCGGATTGGATTATGCTATTCTCGGTTTAGGAAGTAAAGGAAATATTGGATTCAATATGCCAGGAGGAAACATCAATTCACAGACACGTTTGGTGATGCTTGATGGAGATTCTCGTCAAGACATAGCCGGACATTTCGAAAACATGGAAAAAGTGCCCATCAGTGCCATTACAATGGGAATGGCTGATATCTTGGGTGCTAAGAAAATTGCACTTGTCGCATGGAGCGAACAAAAGGCCGAAAGCATTAGATCCATGGTAGAAGGCCCTGTTACTGAAATGGTTCCCGCAAGTGCTTTGCAGACTCATGACGATGCACAGATATTTGTTGATTTGCCTGCCGCAAGTGAACTCACTCGTATTAGCCATCCGTGGTTAGTAACCAATTGTGAGTGGACTGACAAACTTATTCGTCGTGCCATTGTGTGGTTATGTGGAGAGGTGAATAAACCCATTTTGAAACTCACCAATAAAGATTATAACGATAACGGATTGAGCGAGTTAATTACTCTTTTCGGTTCAGCATATAATGTAAATATAAAGATATTTAACGACTTGCAGCATACCATCACCGGTTGGCCGGGAGGAAAACCTGATGCCGATGATACGTATCGTCCTGAACGTGCAAAGCCATATCCAAAACGAGTTCTCATTTTTAGTCCACATCCGGATGACGATGTTATTTCGATGGGAGGAACATTCCAACGCTTAGTTAATCAAGGTCATGAAGTTCATGTGGCTTATCAAACATCGGGCAACATTGCTGTTGGCGACGAAGAGGTAATACGCTACATTTCTGTGTTGCAAAATTTGCGTGATCGCTTTGACCCGGAAAATAAGCAGTTGAAAGAAAAATATGACCAAATTCTAAATTTCTTGTTGCACGAAAAGACAAAAGATGATATCGACACACCGGATATACGTTTCATTAAAGGACGCATACGCAGAGAAGAAGCTCGTTCAGCAGACCGATATGTAGGGCTGCCACCGGAAAATGTGCATTTTCTTGACCTACCATTTTACGAAACAGGAAAAGTAAAAAAAGATCCTATTTCAGAAAAAGACGTCTATATAGTAAAAGATTTTATCGAAACGATAAAACCTCACCAAATCTATGTCGCCGGAGATTTAGCCGATCCGCATGGAACGCACAAAGTGTGCCTGGATGCCATTTTGGCATCTATTGATTTGATGAAAGATGACGCATGGTATCAAGATTGTCGCGTGTGGATGTATCGTGGTGCTTGGATGGAATGGGAAATTGACCATATTGAAATGGCCGTTCCGCTCTCGCCGGAAGAGTTGCGTCAGAAACGAAATGCCATTCTTCGTCACCAATCGCAAATGGAAAGCGCGCCTTTCCTTGGCGATGACGAGCGCCTATTCTGGCAGCGATCAGAAGAGAGAAATAAAGCAACTGCCGATATGTACTGCAAGCTAGGTTTAGCATCGTATGAAGCCATTGAGGCGTTTGTAGAATATATTCCAATTCAATAAAATTGAATTTATGACATAAGTTTACATTTTTTACATTTTAAATATTGAAGAGAGTGTCTGTTGATGATGCTCTCTTTTTTCATCTAACCATATAAACATTTTTTAGGCTTAGTTGTCAATGTTATATTATCCCCCGTTCGACAAACGCGCATAAACAACCGCTATGTAAATAATTAAAACAGGAAGTTCCCATTTTTTTAATCAAATTATAGCAATCTGATAACCGGATCTTTATAAAGGCTTAATGATTTTTATCGGACAACCATATTTTATGTTTTTTAGCATGTTAAATATGTGATTTTAGGCATTTATTGCACAAAAAAGTTGTATATTGGACAAATTTTCTAAATGCACATGAACAAAGAAAAATTCCATATTGAATTTTTGATGGGTAATGCCACCCTCAATAGTTTATGGCGAATGATTGCTCAGGTTGATGGTCTATCGGAATGGTTTGCTGATGAAGTTGATTTTGATGAAAGTCAAAACGTTTATACTTTCTCTTGGGGAGAAAGTTCCAATAATGCCAAAATTATTAATCGAAAACCGCAATCAAGTATTCGTTATCAGTGGCTTGATGCTGATGACAATATCTATTTTGAATTTATTTTGCATAAACTCGATTTATCCAATGAAATTGCGTTGGAAATTACTGACTTCGCTGAACCTGACGAGATTGGAGACGCTATTTCACTGTGGGAATCTCAAATTGATGAACTAAAACGTAAGCTTGGCATTTAACCCACATTATTCACCCGACGCATAAATACCGTAATTTATTATGGTCGCCCTATACGGCATACTCAATTGACTTGTATTTAAAGTATTTTTTCACTCCTTCGGGATTGTTTGCAAGCAGATTCATCCGTCTCTCTACATATTTTGTAAGATTTCTTTATTTTTAGGGGATTTCTTTTGGCTGAGAGCCCTTGTTTCAAATCACAATTCAGATATTCATCCGGGTTTATTTGAGGCGAATAGGTAGGTAGCAAAAACAATGCAACTCCGTTCTCATTCTTTTCCAACTTTACTGCGATGAACTTTAAGAATATCCAATATCATATAAAATTTCTTATTGATGATTTAATTAACTGCTTTAGAAATTCAATAAGCCTCTCTGAACTCATTGTTTGCGAGCAAACCAAAAACAGATCATCACCTTGACTTCTAAAGAATTAAGCCATGCTGGCCGAGAAGCGCTTAGAGATGCTTTTTTTATTTGTGGGTATCTTTTCTTTCGAAGCATAATCCTGCCATAATTACATCGGTTTTTTACGCCTGTTTCATCACCCCAATAAATTTCCGCGTTTTCTTTTATAGCTTTTCCTTTGATTAGCGGATAATCTTCATTTAACCATCTTTGAACGGCCTTTGTACATTGTTCGTGGGCCCGCTTCTTGCGCTTTTGAGGGGGTGCCTCCGCTTCCTGAAATAATCACCGATAGTGGGCTAGGCAATGGTTATTCGCAACTCTCGCGCAACCCATTCTTTTTCAGTTTTGCGTGTCAATAACGCAAAATTTAGTTTCAATTCATCCGGCATGGAGTCGGTAATCAACTTTTGTGTATGTCGCTCTTGTTTGTCGCTGAGAAGTTCCCTATTCTCCAATTTTGCACCAAGCTCTCTGGTTATCAAACCCTTGCCCCCAGTATTATAATCTTTACACCCTTGTCAAACAGTAGCACCTCTGACACCAATTATTTGAGCAATTCCTTTTTGAGAAAGACCTGACTCTTTTAGCTAATGGCTTGGAGGCGAAAAGCGAATCGTTCGGTCTTTGATAATGTGAGGACACCTATCTTGCTCATGGTGCAAAGCCACAAAACAATTTCGATATATTGCCGTCAGGTTAATTTCCTGAAAAAACATTTCGTTTGTCATTGCCCTTTCTTTTTCAGTAGAATTTCATCAATGGCATTTTTAAAAGCATTCTTTGGCAACGCGCCTTGCGCCATTTGTGGTTCTTCGTCCATCGGACAAAACAGCAATGTGGGAATGCTGCGGATTCCAAAAGCCATTGACAGTTCTTGTTCTTGTTCCGTGTTTACCTTGTAAATATAGATTTTGCCATCATACTCTTCGGCAAGTTCATCCAAAATGGATGCGACCGCTTTACAAGGTCCGCACCAATCGGCATAAAAGTCAATAATACAGGGTTTGTCGCCCAAATATTTCCACTCTGTTTTATTTTTTTCGTAATTAGCGACTTTTGTTAAAAAATCAGCTTTTGTCAATTGAATTGTTTTTGTCATTTTATTTTGCTTTTGTTGTGAATGATTCTCTTTTTTATTTTTAACGGATGTGTTACACGCACCAAACAGCGTGGCGATGGCGAGTAACAATAAAAATTTGTTTGTTTTCTTTCTCTTCATAGCTTATTTTTCTTCTTTTTTCTCTGTTGGATTTTTTTTGAACATATCAAAAAGCAAAAATCCCATCAGTGCACCATAAATAGACATTCGATACGGACTGGACGTAATGGGGCAAGTACCTGTATAACAGCCAACCAATCGATAATAAATATATCCACCCAACGCGCCGACAAGGATGCCGACAAACTTTAACCAATGCTTCAAAAAAAAATTTTTCATCTGTTTTCTGTTTTTAGATTTTCACGAAACATACATTCTAAAAGGTCCCTTACTTTTTGGTTTTTTATGGAATAAAAGCAAAACCTTCCGCTTCTTCGGCACGACAATATCCCTTTGGCACGCATATCGGTCAAATGATGCGAGAGAAGCGATTGTTCGCAATCCAGTTCTTTCATCAAATCGGAAACGCTTCGCTCTGATACGCAACAGAGTCGTACCAAAATGCTTATACGCATTTCGTTTGAGATCGCCTTTAATATATATGCCGCTTCTTCAAATTGATTTTTTTTAATCATTATGCTTTCGGATGAGAACATATTTTTCCCTCTTTTTCACTTTAGAACAATATATGAACATACATTCATTTAATTTTGTTCAAAAAAAATGCTTTTTTTTGTTGATTGAAATGATGTTCTATTTTCAGAAAGCGGATAAAACTCTTGTTGCCAACATAAAACAAGAAATATATTCTGTATAATTCATATATGGACTTTCAAAAAAAGAGAGATTTCTTCAAGAATCTCTCTCTTTTATATTATATCGGTTGAAAATTGTTACTCAATTCCTGCCTTTTCGTACAAAATACCAAGCGCGTCGGCAACGCCTTTTCCATAAGCCGGATCGGCTTTATAACAATTCTTTATATGGCGAATTTTGATAATTTCGTCGCTACACCCCATATTGCGAGCTGTGTTTTCGAACAAACGTTTTTGTTCGTCGGGCGTCATCAATTGGAACAGCTTTCGCGGTTGAGTGTAATAGTCGTCATCGTCTTCGCGAAAGTTCCAACGTTTGATGTCGCCGTCCACTTTCTGAACCGGTTCGTCAAATTCGGGTTGCTCGTTCCATACGCCGTAGCTGTTAGGCTCGTAATGAAGGCTTGCGCCTTGGTTTCCATCCACTCGCATTTGTCCGTCGCGATGGAACGAGTTGTATTTGTGCATCGCTCCGCGAGGCTGATTTACCGGAATTTGATGATGGTTCACACCTAAGCGATAGCGTTGCGCATCTCCATAAGAAAAGAGACGTCCTTGCAACATCCTATCGGGCGAGAAACTGATGCCGGGTACCACATTGGCAGGATTGAAAGCTGCTTGCTCCACATCTTGAAAATAGTTCTCAGGATTTCGATTCAGCTCAAACTCGCCAACAGGAATCAATGGAAATTCGCTTTTATACCACACTTTGGTCAAATCAAACGGATTGTAAGGCATCTTTTCGGCTTGCTCTTCCGTCATAATCTGCACATACATTTTCCATTTTGGAAAATCTCCATTTCCGATGGCTTCAAACAAGTCGCGTTGATGACTTTCTCTGTCTTTGCCGACCAGCATTTCTGCCTCTTCGTCCGTAAGATTTTCAATACCTTGCTGCGTTACAAAATGAAATTTCACCCAATGACGTATGTTTTCAGCATTAATAAAGCTATATGTATGACTTCCAAAGCCGTGCATGTGACGATAACTTTTGGGAATACCGCGATCACTCATCGTAATGGTAACTTGATGCAATGCTTCAGGCAAACTCGACCAAAAATCCCAGTTATTGTTCGGGCTGCGCAAGTTTGTGTGTGGGTCACGCTTTACAGCATGATTCAAGTCGGGAAATTTCAGTGGATCACGGAAAAAGAATACGGGGGTGTTGTTCCCAACCAAATCCCAGTTACCTTCTTCGGTGTAGAATTTCAATGCAAAACCACGAATATCGCGCTCGGCATCAGCAGCACCACGCTCACCGGCAACGGTGGAGAAGCGCGCAAACATTTCGGTTTTTTTCCCGATTTCCGAAAATATTTTTGCTTTAGTGTATTTTGTGATGTCGTGTGTAACAGTAAATGTCCCAAATGCGCCGGAACCTTTTGCATGCATACGACGTTCGGGAATCACTTCACGGTCAAAATGCGCCAACTTTTCTAAAAACCATACATCTTGCAACATCATCGGCCCGCGAGGGCCGGCTGTCATTGAGTCTTGATTGTTCCCAACCGGCGCGCCGGCAACGGTGGTCATCTTTTTCTTGTTTTCTTTGTCTTTCTGTTTTTTTAATTCTTCTGCGTTCATAGCCAATTAATTATTGAGTTTTTTTTATTAAGAAACTTTCCATTGATTTGTAGTCTGATGGATTCTATTTTGTAGTTCTCGATGGCATTTTTTTTAAAAAAATCTGCCAAGAGTTCATCTAATTCTTCGTTTTCATAATCTTCGATACACTCACTATCGGTGCTATGCAAATGGTGGTGATGACTCGTAACTTCGTCGTAGCGAGTAACATCATCTTCGGTGAATACTTTTTTATGAATGTCCGTATATTTCCCTAAAATGATTATCTTTGCAAAAAAATATTTCTATGAACCTGATTGATTTTATCTCAGAATTTCCCGATGAGGAAAGCTGCAAACAAAAGTTTAAAGCGTA
>JAEZZZ010000129.1 GCA_023418255.1 Bacteroidota bacterium | reverse complement strand
AGCGTTTGATCAGTTTGTGTTTGCGTTCTATCTTTTCCAATAAAACAACGGCACCGTCTGAACTGATACTTTCTGCTGAAAAATCGACCATAATGGCTTGGTCTTTTCGGTAAAAGGCTGTATATTGTCCTGCATAATTTGGGGGCGTTAAAATCTATTGTTTTTCTTTTAATGCCTTAAAAATAAGGATTTTCCTCAAATTATGCAACTTTTTGGTGAATAATGTGGGTTTAAAAGGAAATGGGTACGTAAAACTATTTACCTTACGTAATTACATTCAATGGGAACATCATGATTGTCCGCCGCAGAGTGTTGATATCACACATGATGAATATAATAATGATATTGCTTTAGAAAAAGTTTTAGTACGTAATTTTTAATCACAGAAAATATGAAAACAATTCAAATGACAAAGGAAGTGCCACAGTTGAAAATCAATTATTCAACAGAAATTGAAAGTCCACGAAATGATGATACCATCTGTCTGCTTGTTCTCAAGGGATGTTATGGAGATAAAAATGAAGAATTGCAACGATTGTTGAACGAGACATATCGTAAAGCAACGAGTGCTCCACATCATCTTGAACTGATGAGAGACGAAGTTTCCAAAATCTATGGAAATGTTGTTTACTCAGATTTTATTACCAAGTATGAACATTCGAGTGTCTGTTTAAAACGAGGATTGTATAAGGGATTTGATTATGGATTGATAGGCTTTGTGTTTGTGACCGATAGGCATGTACAATCTTTCGGGGTAGCCTCAGACAACATCGAAAAGCTGGTCGATAATGAGTTACAAACATATAATCAATGGTTGAACGGAGAAATCTATGAATACCGCTTGTATAATAATGAGGGAGAGGTAATCGAGAGTTGTTCCGGGTTTTATGATATAGATAGTATTAAAGAGTATTTGCCGAAGGAATGGCAACATGAGGATATGAAACAATATTTAGTAATTGAATAATAGAAAAACGTATTGATATGAAACATCTTGCTAAAACGATACTTCTCATGTTGTCCGTTGCGAATGTATTCCTAACGGCAATCGTTGTAAGCGTAAAATATCCCAAACTCATAATATTGTCAATAACGCTGCATATTGCATGTAAAGTAATAGGTATAACAGTTAAACTATGCTTTCAACTTATCAAATGGATAGCACTAATCGTATTAACAGCTTTGTTTCTATCAATGCTATAACAAATAAGTCTAAATGAAGTAATCTATAAAAAAACAACAGCAATGAAAACAACATCATACCCTACATCACATATTTTAATCAAGGCATCCACCAATAGCGTTTGGGACGAATGCAGTTTTGCAATTATCGATTGTACCGATGAATGGAAACAACAGTTAAAAGATTATCATGTGCGAGTAAAACTATTTATCAATGATGATTTCCAATCATAATTTACAAGATTGTACACTGCAAAGAAATGAAAAAGGCAAATATACACCAGGAAATATAATGGATATCTCATTGTATACAGAATGCAGAGTATGTTTTAAGGAGCGACTAATTATTATAAAAAGCCAGTATCCCACGAACTATGTATATTGGTAATGTATTTTATTGAAAAGCTGAGAGTAAAGGGCGTAACTCAAAAAAGGGTTACGATTTGGAAACGAGTGGATGTGTTTTATCTGCATCGAATTTCATTCAGGGAATGAACACTTGCTTCTTGTGACAGAAGGTAGTATTTCTCGTTGGAAAACAAAGAAACAATAAAACTATTAGAACTAACTACAAACTATCGTTTTTTGAAGACTTTCGCCACCATCCACATCAGCACACTCTGTTTTTTTAACATCAGCTTTGCCGGCAGCGTTATCGTTTTTTCTATTTCTATTGAGGCTACAACCTGTGTTGTGGGTTTAACAGTCGTTATCCGCCAGACTTCCTCTTCCGACACGGTTACCGTTTCCGAAATTTCCTCGATGCTGAAATGAGTAGGCAAAGAGAATTCTAAAGCCCTTTGCGAAACCACTTCGGAAAACTCCGCTCGTTTGTGTATTACATTTTCAGGTATCCGGGTTGTATAATACAAACCGCCTGACGTGTCTTGCTCGATAGTTATTTCCGTATCGATACTCGGATGATATGGAATAAACGCCGAAACGCCTATAAGCGTCAGCAACGAAAGCCCGATAATAACAATACCATAGCGCAACAGGATAGACGGAACCTGTCCGATGATGTTGCGAACTTTTTCGCTACGAAGTTCAATCGGCTTTTCATAAATTACCGAGTTTCCTTTGATTAATTCTTCTGCCCATTTATTTCTTTTCATATTACAGCGTTGTTTATTGTTTTGTTTCAAAAATCTCTGCTAAGAGTCTTCCTTTTACGAAGTTTAGAGTGCTTAATTACCCAATTCCAATTGATTTTTCACCAATTCATAATATTTTCCACGTTTACGTGTTAATTCGTCGTGTGAACCTATCTCAGCAATTTGACCGCCGTCGAGTACTACAATTTGGTCCGCATTTTTTACTGTACTCAAGCGATGAGCAACCACAATTACTGTTTTACCATCATAAAATTCTGTCAAGTTTTCCACAATCGCTTTTTCATTGGTCGCGTCAAGCGCATTTGTGGCTTCATCCAGAAAAATAAATTGCGGATTCTTATAAACGGCACGTGCAATCAGTATGCGTTGGCGCTGTCCTTGACTTACACCTTGACCGTCTTGTCCAATTTGAGTGTTGTATCCCAAAGGCAGAGATTCGATATAGTCGGCAATATTAGCCACGCGTGCCGCATAGCGTAAACGTTCGATATTCACTTCATCGTCACTCGGAGCGATATTGCGTGCAATGGTATCGGAAAAGAGATAGCCATCTTGCATTACTGCTCCACAAACAGTACGCCACCACACTAGGTTGAAATTCTGCAAGTTAGTATTGTCGATGTCAATTTTCCCTTCGTCAGGAGTGTAGTAGCCAAGCAACAGTTTTACGAGTGTAGTCTTTCCACTTCCGCTGGCCCCAACTATTGCCGTTACTTTTCCTTGCGGAATGGTCAAGTTGATGTCGTTCAGGACATAGTTTGGACGAGCACCATCGTACTTAAAACATAGGTTTTGGATATGGATGGAACATTTATCCGGTAATCCTTTTACCATACGGTTTTCGTTTTCCTCATTTTTTTCGGTATGGATTTCATGCATACGGTCGATGCTGATACTCACATCCTGCCATTGATAGATAAAGTTCATGAGTTGTTCCACAGGACTGTTGAGTTGACCGATGATATATTGAATGGCAAGCATCATACCCAGCGTAAGGCTTCCGTTGATTACCGCTGTAGCCGCCAATACGGTAATGATTATATTTTTGAGTTCGTTGATAAGAATACTTCCCGCCTCCTGATTTTGTTGGAGAGAAAGTGCCTGCATATTCACATCGAATAAGTCGGCTTGCACATCTTCCCACTCCCATCGCTTGCGTTGTTCACATCCTTGCAGTTTTATCTCCTGCATACCGTTAATGAGTTGATATACAATATTTCGATTGATACCCTGCTGCTCAAAATACTTATAATCAAGAATACGTCTTTTTTTCAAAAAAACCTGTATCCATACACCATACAAAATACTTCCCGCCAAGAATACCAAAAAAATGGAAATATTATAAATGAAAAGAACAATACCAAATATTATAAAGCTGAACAAGGAGAATAACATTGTCAATGACTGTGCCGTAAGAAACTGTTCTACCCTGCGATGGTCTTCGATGCGTTGCAGTAAGTCGCCCGTAAGTTTCGTATCGAAGAATTTCATCGGCAGCTTCATCAATTTGATGAAAAAATCCGAAATTAACGAAATATTAATGCGCGTGCTAATGTGTAAAAGGACTTTTCGGCGGATAAAATCGATAGCCGTACGGCTGAAAAGGAGCATTAATTGAGCAAGGAGTATAAGCCAGATAAAACCGATATCTTTCTCTTTTATTCCTGTATCTACAATCGCTTGCGTGAGAAATGGGAATATCAATTGCAAAATACTTCCGATAAATAAGCCAAGAATAAGTTGTGTAAAAAAACGTTTGTATTTTATAAGATATTTCCAAAGAAATTTCAGCCGATTTTCGGAAAGCACAGCGTCGCCCTCTTTTTCATAAAATGCAGTCGTGGGTTCAAAAAGCAGCAGCACACCTTTTTCTTCGCCGTTGGTGCGGGTGCTTATCCAGCCTTCACAGAATTCTTTTTGAGAAAAGCGGATGCGACCTTTACCGGGGTCTGACACATACACTTCATATCCCGATTTCTTAGATTTCTTAATGTCATACACGACCACAAAATGGTCTTGTTTCCAATGCACAATACACGGCAAAAGAGCTTTTTCGGCAAATTTGTCAAACGTGATGCGTCCTCCCACCGTGCGGAAACCGATATTTTCAGCTGCACGGCTGATGCCGAGCATAGACACGCCATCGCGACCGATATAAGAGTTTGCCCGCAAATTGCCGATATCATAATCTTTACCGTAATGTTTAGCTATCATCGCGAGGCAAGCGGGACCACAGTCCATCGCGTCGGGTTGGTGAATATAAGGGAATTTTGACGTCATTACAATCTATCTATTTCACTTTCTCCTGCTCCGGTTCCTTTGTATTTGCTCTTGGCTGCATTGAAACGGTAACGTACAGTAAATTCAAGCTCACGACTATCATAACGATTCGTCTGAAAAAGTTCCATTTTGTCGTTATATAGCAAATTTCCGGTCGTATCTTGCCAAAATAAATCATGCGCCTTTAAAGATAAATTCAGACGATCATTCAAGAATGATTTGGAAATGGACGCGTTGACCACCACGTTGTTGTTAATCAGATGCACGTTTTGCGCATCGCCTTCGCCCATATATTTAGCATCAAGGGTAACGATAAAATCTTTGGGTAAACGCAACGAGTTGTTCAAAGAAACAATCGGCAATGGTTTGTTTAGCTGAACAGCTTTACCGGAACTTATTATGGTTACCCATTGTTTAATAATTCCCGCACTCAACTGAGGCGACCAAATTCCTATTGTAGGCGCCAATGACGCGAAAACAGTCAGACTTGGCATTCTTTCTAAATTCCTAGAAGAAAGTACAGATATGGCAGGGTTGTTTTCATCCTGTTCCGTCCAATAGATTACGGCATTACGTTCATCCTTATAGCTTACCATTAATTGTGCGAATCGCCACGCTCCCACCAATGTTACATCGTGAATGGTTGTGGGTTTTAAAAATGGATTACCGGTTTGAAGCAGAAAACGATTACCGTAAGATACATTACTGCTCAATTGACGATAGGTGGGACGTCTTGTTTTAGCCGTATAACTCAGTTGCAATCCCACGTTTTTAATTTTTGTTCCAAAAGAGAGGTTTGGGAACCATTGTGAATAACTTCGGCTCTGCTCGTCAATCCGAGTTTCGTTATTGAAATAGTCCGAACGTACATTTTCGTAGCGTAATCCTGCACTAAATTGTCCAATAGGGATACTGCGTGAATACTCGGCAAAAAAAGCGATATTTTGTTCGTAAAAAGTAGTGTTGGATGCAGGAACAATGTTTTGCACATTGCTGTATTGGTCTTTTCTGTGGGTATTTGTATATTCACTTCCGGCAGACACTTCTCCACCTGCCAAAGGATATGAAAAAACCAACTTAGATGCAAACAATCGGTTATTTACTTGGTTTTCAGCATCTACCTTGCGGTCATCGAAATTTTGACTGGTTTCAGTAGCCGATGATGTTGAAAAACTCTCGGAAGAAAAGTAGTCGGTGTTGAAATCGACATTTAAATTACCAAAAATCCCATAATAATAGACATTGGCATAATGTGAGGGAGAGTTTTTACTGGTGCTTGTTTCGTAATTGGTACATTTGTCGTAAAATAGATTGTCGGCAAATACGCTGCTGTTTAATTGTGTATGGTAACTACTTTTCGGGAACATGGATAGTGTATATTTCATTCCTGCAAAATGAATTGATGAAATTTCATAATTTACTCCTGTTGTAGCTGTAAATGTTTTTTTAATGCCTTCCGTGTACAATGAATTGTCTTGCGTCCAAAGCGTATCGACGTATGTTTTTTGCTCTAATTGGCTGTCTTGAAAATATTCGTCCCGATTAAATTTAAACATACCAAACAGATCCCAGCCGTTTTTGCGGTAATTTATATTTAGCTGTTCGCGTAAATCGGTATTTTGTGATTGATAATAACTCGAACGCACATCAAAGCCGAATCCATCGCCCGCTTTTCGTACAGTATTGATGCGAATTACCGCCTTTACGGAGGCATCATATCGCGCTCCCGGATTATTAATAATTTCAACGTTGCGAATATCGGCAGAATTAAGATTGTCAAGTTCTGACACGTTTCGCATTTCACGATTATTAATATAGATTTTAGCTTCTCCTTTTCCAAAAACAGAAAACACGCCATTGTCGCCCGTCAGCGAGGGAAGCCTTTTCAGCACATCGTTTCCCGTTCCGGCTTTGCTCAATACCGTGTTTTGAATAGTGGTTATCAACGCGTCGCTTTTTATCTCGATGCGCGGCAAGTTGCTGCGTACAACCACTTCATCCAGCAGATTGCTGTCGTCTTTCAGCACAATGGTCTGTCCGGCGGTTGGCGGAACAATTTGAGTTTGGTAACCTATAAATGAAATTTTCAGGAAAACGTCTTTTGTTTCTTTATATTCAAGCGAGAACTCGCCATTTTGGTTGGTAATTGTTCCTGTTACCAATGCCGAATCGGGAAGGGAATACAGTGCCACATTGGCAAATTCAATGGGTTGGTTTTGACTGTCTGTTACTTTGCCTGAAATAGATTGAGCGGAATTATTTGTTATGTAGAGTAATGTTGTTATTAATATAAGGTATTTCATAATGTTTCAATTTTAGAATATTTATTATTAAAGTACTTATTACAAAGTGGATCTGGATCAAGCCAATTATCTTTTCCATTATATTTTAAAACGTTCACCCAGCATCTTTTTGCTTTTGTGAAACAATTTTTATTATCTTTACACTTAACACAAGCTCCTTTTTGACATTGAATTTTAGAATATATATCCGACAATAGTATCGCTTTTTCAGAATTCCAAATTTCTTCGATAGTTTCTTTTGAAATATCGCCAATTATGAATTTATCATTCCAATATAATTGTTCGCATATAGTTACCTTACCATCAGGTAGGATAAAAAAAGAACTAATGTTCGCACTACACCTCCATTCAAGTTCCTTATTGCATGATAAGTTTGTTGTTGGATTAAATTGTGTATTATCAAAATATAGTATTTTATGCTTGCAATATAATGCCAATTCATTTTGAATAAATTCTTTTAATATTTTTACATTTTTATCATTAACCTTTAGTATTGAGTTTGTTTTTCTACTTAGGTATAAGGATGGCATAAACAATCTTATCTCCCATTCTACAATATTTTCTAATTTGTTCAATAAATTACAAATTGAAATCAAATCACTCTTGTCAATATTTAAGGATGATATAACTGTGTTTATTCTTAACTTTAAACCGCTCTTATCAAGTAGTGTTAGAGAGGTTACTACATCAGATATATAATTTGAATTTACAGCTAATAATTTCTTAGAATTGATGCTATTTAAGGTATCTAATGAAAACTGAATTTCATTTTTATAATTACAATTTATTAATTTATTAATATCATCTTCTGTAACCACTTTCTTAGTTGAAATAAACCTTGGGCTGAATCCATTATTGATAAGGAATTTAAGATACATATCCCAGTTTTTTTTTCTTAAAATATCACCTCCGATTAAGTCGATATATCTAACATTCAATGCTTTGGCTTGCCTCACAAAATCCAAGAACACTTCAAAATTAATATCATTAGATTTAGTGTTCCTATCTGCATAGCAGTATGCGCAATTAACAAAACATTTATTCGTTAACATGTAGATTATATCAAGAGGAGAGGAATATAATCTTTTTGTTGTTAAATCTATCTGTTTAATTCCATTAAAATATGATAAATCAATTTCTTTCCTATTTATGGAATTATTATTACTTCTAATGATTAGATTTTTAGGGAATTTAATTTGACATCCATTCCACTCAACATAAAATGGCATATTATTGGCCGTAAAAGAATTAATAATCTCTTTTAGTTTACTTTTTCCTATATTAGGAATGATACCTAATGCCTTATTAACGGCTTCTTCTATACGAATTGGTTGATTGAATATATTTAATAGTTTAGCATGAAGAGGATGTATGAAACTTCCCCAGTCTTTTGAAGAATTATTTTTTAATTCTGAGTGAGAATATAAAATAATTCTTTTAACATCGTTTTTTAAATAGTAATCTTCATTGAAAATATAATAAGGCATCATAATATTTTTTAATTTGCTTAAGAGAATGGATATCCATTCTCTTAAGCAAAATTGTTTACTACGCTTAATCTCTCGTCACATCTTTGGGTTTATCCGGTTTATCCGGTTGATCTTTACCTTTACCGGAGTTGTTTCCTATACAAATAACAATGTCTCTACTCTCATTTGCTCCACCTTTAATTTGGAACAATTCTTCATCGTTTAAATTATCTACTAAAATTAAATCTTTCTTTTCCATTTGAATATTTTTTTAATCTCTTTATACCTTCATGATTATTCGTTAGTTATAAAGATATTGTTAAAAATCATGTTGTTTCGGAATTCATCTTTTTACGAGTTTAAATTACCATTCGCTCGTTCGTTTGCAAACTATCTTAATTTGCCTTTCTTTTACATTGCGCACTGCAAAATACTTGGCTCGTTAATTCGGTTTTTAATTAATTTGATACTGCAAAGATATGCTCTCTTTTGTCGTCTATTTATAATCAAATTATAATCTTTGTATAATCGTTACATAATCTGAATAGAATTACATAGACATTCCTGCCAAGATAGTATAAGTACCGTCTTTTCTTCGCCTTATAACAATACGTTGTCCGTTTACATAAATTATTTCGATCACATCTTCTTCTTCCTGTTCAAAAGTTCCACCATAAATACTATTCATTTCATTTTCATCAAAAGATTCAAAAAAGCTGTTTAACTTGTCTGTTTGCATAATTGTGTAATTTTTTATTTATCTAATTTGATATTGCAAATTTATAATGGAAACGACAAATGATTTGTAATCATCAGATAATCTTTCAATAATCCCGAAATAATCTTTGCATAATCGGAATATAATCGTTGTATAATCAGAAAATAATCTCGGTTGGTATGGTAGTTTCCATAATAATTGCTAACTTGCGCCGAATTAGAACATTAGTTGTTATAAAATCTTAATGAAGCAGGATAGAATCCATATATTAATAGCAGCATTCATAGCAATTGCCGCGCTTTTTATTTCACAAGCAGCTTGGCTTAGCTATGCTTCAAGGCAAGAAAAAAATCGAAATAAAGAGAAGTTTGCATCCAATTTTCGAGAATCAATCGCTACACTCATAAAGATAAGTTGGGGAACTAATTCTTCAAAGAATCCTTATGAGATAGAACCTGTTAGTGATGAGCAAATGAAAAAATATAAGAAAGATGGGAAAAAGATTAGAGAGACGAATGCAGGGAATTTTAATGAAGAGCAAAAGGTCTCTGATTTAGTTGAAGACGCATTGATAGCTTTAAGCATCAAAGATAAAAATTTTAAAATAGCTAAGCTTGACAGCATTCTCACCTTCCTTATCAATAAAGAAGGTAAAGTTGCTGCGGCACATCTGACATTAATAGATAAGAAAACGCAGGTGAAACTTGATGAAACCAAAAAAAACTACCACTTATCTTCTTTCAATTTCTTTATAAAAACTTATTCCGCCGAACGCAGGATACAAATTCCCAACCACGACTATCTGATTACTGCCCATTACCGCATAGAACAGCCTCCCTATCTGAAAACAATGGGTGTATTGATGATTATATCATTCCTTGCTTCACTGATGATACTCGCCGTAATGATTTATTTTATTAGGAAGTTACGTAAAAGACAACAAGAATTTCAGAATATGCAGTATTCCTTTCACGGCGCCATCCACGACTTGAAATCTCCGTTGGCATTTACATTTTTCACCTTATCATCATTGGAAGAAGGAGAGGCGGATACAGGAAAAAAAGCCTCGTTATCGGCGGCTTCGAATCGCGTTTCTTATCTGACGGATAAAATCATGCGTTTGCTTCAGTCGAGCAAAAATATAGAAAATATAGAGGAAGACGCGAAAGAAACTGTTTTTCTGTACGACGTGTTGATGTCGATTGAAACGGAAGTGCGCGCGATGTTTCCAAATAAAAACGTTCGGTTTGAAAACAATGTGGATGCCGATTTGTCCGTTCGCGCCTCCACCGACTTAATAGAAGCAGCCCTTCGTATCCTTATCGAAAACGGCGTAAAATATAACGACGACAAGCCGATAATCAACATATCCGCCGTAAAAGAAGCCGATAGTGTTAAAATCGCTATTGTCGACAACGGCGTGGGAATTACCAAGAAAGAGCTAAAGCATATATTTAAACCCTATTACACTTCCGACAAAAAGCGTGGTAACGGCATCGGACTATACTATGCCCAACGAATTGTCAAAGCGCATGGCGGAAATATATCGGTGGAAAGCACCTTAGGAAAAGGCTCTACATTTATCATCACATTACCTGTTAAATAAAAATGAACACACAGAAAGTTAAAGTTTTGCTCGTGGATGACGACACCCTGTTGGGAAACGCCGTAGCGAGCGAATTAAACAAACGAGGATACGAAACAGTTTATTTGAGTGCCGTGTATGGCGTTTCGGAAACTATTCGGCAATTTTCGCCCGATGTGCTTGTGTTTGATGTGGAAATCGGCAACGAAAATGGCATTGAAACAGCCATGAATCTGTTTAAAGGAAATCCCACACTGCCCATTATTTTTATCTCGTCGCACCACGAAGACGAAATGAAAGTTGCCGGGTTGATGGCAGGCGGCGTTTCATATATCGATAAGCCGTTTACGGCGAAATTGCTTTCGGCACATATCGATCGCTTTACGCGAATGAAGGCGAAACAAACCGAAGCTCCCGGACATATTGTGTCGTTGGCGAACGTGCAGCTTGACACGCAAAATAGGGTGTTGATTTTTTCTGATGGTTCCATCACCGATTTGCGACCGATGGAATATGTTATTCTCAAAGAGCTGTTCGCGCGTTTCAATGAAATTGTCTCACGTGAAGAGATGTATCAAGCCATTTGGAGTGATGATACAGCCTTTTATAACGAACAAAGCCTGAATAACTATATTCGCCGATTGCGTGCCATTCTCGAAAAAAACTCCGGATTGATTATTCAGCTTCATCGTAGTCTCGGTTATCGCTTAAAAAAAGAGGAAGGGGAGTAGCTTATTTAGTTGCTCCTGAGAAATCATATTACTCCAACCATATACTAACACATTCTGTGCTTGATTTACAAATTAGTCAATAGCTTTGTCCCCATGAGTATATCATTATTGAACTTTTATAATACTCGTTAATCGAACTACATTATTTAGATTTTTATTGCTTTTATTAAATCGATTACTGAAGTTAAGAAAATATGTCACACCGAGTACGGCGATTCGGCTATTGTCTTTAATAAACACATCAATGCTGCTCGGATTTATTTTTGACAAATTCTTTTCGCTCCACTGCCATCCATTTTTTTCAAACGGATATTTTATAGCTGTGAATGGCACTAAATTTTTATGTTTGTAGCCTAACGAGATTTATGAATTGTTTTCACCTAAATCAAGAATCTGATTATAAGGTCTCTTTTTCGGCTTTACATAGTATGCTGAAAGTGTCCATCTATTCCAATACACTTATGCTGAAAAATTCCATTTCAGGGTTTTAGTCATCCGGAAGCCGAAATGCTTGCCGAGGAAGTCTTATTTAAAGGACTTCACTTCTCCCGTTATGATTTACTTATTACCATTATGGAACAAGAGTTTGAAAAAGAATTACCAAATCCTCTTCCAGAGCGATTGGCTCCGATGTTAATAAAAAACAAAGCGATACAAGATGTGTTTGCAAAGTATGACCTTACGGACGACTTTGAGTCCCGCGAAGAGTATGAAGAACTCTATACCGAGCTGACAGGCACAATCGTTCTTCTTATAGAATACAACAGATTGCCCACATCGGTGCAGAATTAACTCTTAAATGTATCTGTTTATAATAGCGAATTGCTATTTACAACATACTGTTTTATTTACGGGTGGTTATCTCTTGCGGATAACCACCTTTTTATCTCCTTTACGGTATAACACTTCCGCTTATATCCATCCGTTCCACATTGCGCGAGTCCTTCGAGGCATGCTGTTTCCTTTTTTTTACGCAAAGGTAGTACGGGGCTTACATCTCCCCCAAGGTCAAGCCTTTCGGTTTGTACGGAAAATCTCCACACTTTCAGGTAGTATTTTCCTACAAAACCTTGTGTTTGATCCGCCCCTCTACCTCTTTCTTGCTACAAAAAGGAATCAGCATACTCCGGCTCTTTGGACGCATAAAAAAAATGTCACTATGGATAAGCAGAAAGTAAATACCAAGTTTTCGATAGGTAGAAAAGGAAATAGCTCCTCCTCTCATTACCGCATAAAATCGGGTGAGGTAAACATTCAGTTAATGGCAGTGATTGCAGGAAACAAACCAAGTATATAAAACTATTGCTAACGGTTCATGGAAAAAGGAAGAGGAGCTGCAAACACTTAAAGGGCAAGCCGCGGAATTAAACCGAAAAATAGGCCTTACGCTTGCGCCGGAGGAAGAGGTACAAGAAATACAGAATGAGAATATTGTCTCAAATAATCTCGATAAACAACCAACTGTAAATGCCACAAAAGAAATGAAAGAACTTGATGAAGTTATTCCTAACCGGACATTTACAGACCACGCTGATTATACAACAAAATACAAGCATTCAAAAACAGACAGCAGCGAAGACAGCCGTCAATGAAAGAAAAGAGGGGACAAAACCTATATCGTATGCCAAAATGGTGTTTTAATTAAATGACTATCCGTATTTATACCTAAATTCATTTTTGTAACTTACACATGCCACGAGTAATCTTCCGAAAAGTGCTTCTCCAAAGTATCTTCGATTAAATTTATAGCAAAATTCATCTAAATAGTT
>JAEZZZ010000094.1 GCA_023418255.1 Bacteroidota bacterium | reverse complement strand
GTTCGGGAAAATCATCGCTTGCCTACGACACGCTTTACGCCGAAGGACAACGCCGCTATGTGGAAAGCCTTTCGGCATACGCTCGACAGTTTTTGGGCCGCATGCATAAGCCCGAATGCGACTACATCAAAGGCATTCCACCGGCAATTGCCATCAGTAACGGCAAACAACAATTGATCAATACTTTTCACGATATAAAACCTGAGCTCTCACAAAACTATTTAGATGAATTTTGCTATAAATTTAATCGTAGGTGCTTTGGAGAAGCACTTTTCGGAAGATTACTCGAGGCATGTGTAAGTTACAAAAATGAATTTAGGTATAAATACGGATAGCCATTTAATGTAAATAATACTCTGAAAATAAAAATCTAAAACTTCTTTCCCAAGTTTACCATCACTTTCTTCAAATTCCAGGTAGTTGGCGCTAAACAGGCATTAATTTGTATCCCATTTTCATCCCAAAGATAATTTTGCTCCATTCAGAAGTCTTTTTTCAGATGTCCGATAATAGGTTCAATTGCCGCTTCGGTTCTACAGTTGATTCGTTTGCGCCGTTTTTGATAAACCGTATCGGTAGCACTCGGTTTGGTAGGGGTGATGATGGTTACTCCTTTAATTTTTTTCCTGCCTTTTCCCCACAGTCTTAAACTAACTCTCCAGGCAATTCAAACTCGTTTTGTTCCATTTGTTCCCAAATTGTTCACACAACAGTTCTTTCTTATAAGGTGTTCACGATTACTTCGTAATTCATATTGCTTATGCGTTTTGCCTTTGGCTATGCAGCGCGTAAAAGGTTCGTGTAAACTGTAAATCTTCTCTTTGTCGTTTCTTTATTCACTCAACGCTTGCTTGTAAAGCAAAAGCCTTTTTTTGATTTTTTTTTAACAATAAGCATGCTGATGCTCATTGAATTTTCCATCAAGCTATCTCAGCAAGGAGATCGGCTATCGTTTTTAAACGCTTTTTACTCGTTTAGCGTGTTTGCTGTTGAAGGTACCTCGAAGCATTTGGTATCGGTAGGAAAAGCAATGTTATTTTCCTAAACGGTACACCTGAAATCACAACCCGGATTGTTTGCTAACTTCTTTTCCGTGAAGTTGTACGCTGTATGCAAATATTTTTTCCATACCTTCTTCTCCCATACGGTTACGGAAATGAACAAAATCGCTCGGGTCTAAGCAGAAAAAGAACTAACGCATGATTAAGATCAATAAAACCTTCAGCATTGGCGAAACAACTCTTGTTGTGCTTTTTCGGGTAATTTTCTAACATAATTTACAGGTTTTCATGCTGTTAAGATGCAAAAAATAGCAAAATAATGAACTAAAACAACGAATATCTTGTTGCATTTTAATGTATATAAGATTTCTTTAAGGAGTGGCTATATTCTACATTCCCACCCGTTCCAACTCCACCGTAAAGTGGCGCATGATCGGCTCTTCACGCGTGATGGCATAACCTTTGGTGATGCTTTCGCGGCGGTCGTACACATTTTTGAGAGCGGCGGCTACCACTGCCATATGATTGTCGGTGTAGGTGCGTCGAGGAATGGCAAGGCGCAACAACTCCAATGCCGGGAAACGGTTTTCACGTGTTACCGGATCGCGATCCGCTAAGATGGCGCCGATCTCCACACCGCGTATTCCCGCTTCAAGGAATAATTCCACGCCTAGCGTTTGTGCTACAAATTGTTCTTTGGGAACGTGTGGCAGCACTTTCTTGGCATCCACAAAAATGGCATGTCCTCCGGCAGGACGTTGATATGGAATACGGTATTCATCTAGTTTCTTCCCAAGAAACTCCACCTGCTTGACGCGCGTTTCCAGATAGTCAAACTCCGTGCCTTCGTCCAAACCAACGGCGAGTGCGTTCATATCGCGTCCACTCATGCCGCCGTAAGTAATAAATCCCTCGTTCATAATACAGAACTTTTGGCACTGTTTCCACAGTGCTTCCGACTTAAACGCCACAAAACCGCCCATATTCACAATGGCATCTTTCTTGGACGACATGGTCATGATATCGGCATACGAAAACATCTCTTTCACAATCTCTTTGATGCTCTTGTCGGCATAACCCGCTTCGCGCGTTTTGATGAAATAGGCATTTTCGGCAAAGCGTGCCGAGTCGATTTGCAGCGGCACATCATATTTTCGACACAATGCCGACACTTCGCGGATATTTTGCATCGACACGGGCTGTCCGCCGGCTGTATTATTGGTGGCGGTAAGCACCACACACGGTATTTTTTCTTTTGGATACTTTCGAAGTGCCGCTTCCAGTTTTTTTACATCCACATTCCCTTTGAAAGGAATTTCCAACTGTGTGTCGGCGGCTTCGTCGATGGTGCAATCCAATGCCGTGGCACGACGAAATTCAATATGTCCTTTGGTGGTATCGAAATGTGAGTTGCCCGGCAAAATATCGCCTTCTTTGATAATGGTCGAATAGAGCACATTTTCAGCCGCGCGCCCTTGGTGCGTCGGCAAAAAGTAGTCAAACCCTAGGATGCGCTTTATCGCCTCTTTCATTGTGTAATAGGATCGCGCTCCGGCATAACTTTCGTCGCCGGTCATCATTGCCGACCATTGCGCATCGCTCATGGCACCCGTTCCCGAGTCGGTCAATAAATCGATAAACACATAATCGCTTTTGAGCATGAAAAGATTGTACTTGGCGTCTTTTATCCATTGTTCGCGTTGTTGGCGCGTGCTTCGTTTGATGTTTTCTACCATTTTGATGCGGTAGGATTCTGCAAAAGGAAGTTCCATAAATAGTTTAAAATTAAGTGTTAGAAAATAATTGAAAAGTGTGAGGTAAAGAGCACTGAATGCATTTTTATTGATAAATGATGCATCAGCGATAAAGGTATCCGTCGCGGCGTTTGATATGCAGGTATTTTTGTTTGCGTGGCATCGGTTGACATTAATTTATTTTCTCATGCAAATATAAAAACTTCATCGTTGAGAAGCAAATAATGTATAATTTTTTACTTTTTGAAAAACTATCTGCTTTGAAAGACAGCAAAAGGGACTTATTGTTTTTATTGTATAAATTTGCTATTTTCGCATCATTACAGATTGAAAACCTACAAGTTATGCTAGAAAAACTACCCGAAAAGGCAGCCAGAGTTGTTTTGCCTGATACTGAAAATTTTATTAATCTTAATCATGAGTTAGTTCAATCGTCAGAAAAAATTGATGGGAACTACTTTGAACAAGAGTTTTCGTTTTTTTATTTTCAAGTTTCTTTTTCGGAAAGATTTGAAATATAAAAAAGTTTAAATATCTATTTACAAGAAACACCTAATCGTATCCTGTTTTTTAAATCCAATGAAACTAAAATTCAAAGCGATTAAAAAAGGTGAAGCAATAAAAAAGCTCGCCTCTCGGTCTGCGCATTCGCTCCGGCCAAGCAAAATCACAGCAGATTTCGAGTAAAACCACAGCAGGTTTTAAGCAAAGCGACAAAGGCTTTATCTAGTCGCTCCTTAGAAATTCACATTTAGGTTAGGAAAGATTGAACATCTAGCTTGGAAAATGAACCTGAAAACAAAAAATAAAAACTCTTCCCCCAAGTTTTTCCATCATTTTCTTCAAATTCCAC
>JAEZZZ010000092.1 GCA_023418255.1 Bacteroidota bacterium | reverse complement strand
GTTCGGGAAAATCATCGCTTGCCTACGACACGCTTTACGCCGAAGGACAACGCCGCTATGTGGAAAGCCTTTCGGCATACGCTCGACAGTTTTTGGGCCGCATGCATAAGCCCGAATGCGACTACATTAAAGGCATTCCACCGGCAATTGCCATTGAGCAAAAAGTGAATACCCGCAATCCGCGCTCAACGGTCGGCACATCCACAGAGATATATGACTATTTGCGGTTACTCTATGCTCGCATTGGAAAAACTATTTCGCCCATATCGGGTGTGGAAGTGAAGAAACATTATGTCAGCGACGTGGTGGACAAAATGAGAGAATATGATGAAGGCACACGTTTAGCAGTGCTCACAACCATTGAGTTACGCAACAAACGCACGTTACGAGAACAACTTGAAGTATTGCTGAAAGAGGGCTTCACGCGTGTCAGCGTGAACGATGAATTTTTTCGTCTTGATGAATTGTTGCAACAAAAGAAATTGCCATCGGCAAACAATATCATGCTGGTAATCGACCGCCTCACCTGCTCGTCCGACAAAAGCATCCGCCATCGCCTTGCCGATTCGGTTGAAACCGCTTTTCTGGAAGGCAACGGAACCTGTGTCATTTGGTTTTGGAACAATGGGAAGGTAGAGTCATTCACCTTCTCCAATCGATTTGAAGCAGACGGAATCACATTTGAAGAACCCACCGAGTTGATGTTCAACTTCAACAGCCCGGTAGGTGCTTGCCCAAAATGCGAAGGATTTGGCAAAGTGATGGGAATTGATGAAAATTTGGTTGTTCCCGACAAAACACTTTCGCTCTACGAAGAGTGTGTGCAGTGTTGGCGAGGCGAGAAAATGAGTGAATGGCAAAAAGAGTTTATATACCATGCCGACAAAGTGGATTTCCCGGTGCATCGAGCCTATTGTGATTTGACTGACGAAGAAAAAAGAGTGCTTTGGTATGGACATCACGATAAGAATTTATACGGCATTCACGACTTCTTCCACATGCTCGAACAAAATTTATATAAGATTCAGTATCGCGTGATGTTGGCTCGATATCGGGGAAAAACAACCTGTCCCGAATGCCATGGCTTGCGCCTTAAACCCGAAGCGATGTATGTAAAAGTGGGAGGCAAATCCATCGGCGAGTTATTGCTCTTACCGATAACAAAATTAAAGACCTTTTTCGATGCACTCACGCTTGATAAAACGGATGCCACTATTGCTCGTCAATTGCTTATGGAAATTCATCAACGGCTTCAATTTCTTTTGGATGTCGGCTTGGGATATTTGACGCTCAACCGTTTGTCACGAACACTTTCGGGAGGAGAAAGTCAACGTATCAATCTGGCATCATCGCTTGGCAGCAGTTTGGTCGGTTCGCTCTACATCTTGGACGAGCCAAGCATCGGATTACACTCACGCGATACGGAGCGATTGATTAGCGTGTTGCGCCACCTGCAACAATTAGGCAATACGGTTCTCGTTGTAGAGCACGATGAAGAGATGATTCGTGCTGCCGATTACATCATCGATATTGGTCCCAAAGCAGGGCGATTGGGTGGCGAGGTGATGTACCAAGGCGACGTTTCGAGGCTGACAAAGAAAACGGACAGTTATACCGTGAAATATCTCACCGGAGAAGAAGCAATAGAGGTTCCCTCTACGCGAAGAAAGTGGAACAACTACATTGAAGTGCTGGGAGCTCGCCAAAACAACCTCAAAAATATAGATGTTAAATTTCCTCTTCACGTTATGACAGTTGTCACAGGTGTCAGCGGCTCGGGAAAATCGTCGTTGGTAAACGATATTCTGTACAACACACTACAACATCGACTCAAAGGCACCGCGTTGGAGAAAGCAGACTTTAAAACCCTGTCCGGCGATTTGAAACGAATAAAAAATGTGGAGTTTGTCGATCAAAATCCAATCGGAAAATCGTCGCGTTCCAATGCCGTAACTTATTTAAAAGCGTACGACGAAATACGAAAGCTGTTCGCGGCACAGCCGTTGGCGAAACAAATGGGTTTCACGCCGGCTCATTTTTCGTTCAATGTCGAAGGTGGTCGCTGCGAGGAGTGCAAGGGTGAAGGCACCATCACCGTTGAAATGCAATTTATGGCTGATTTAAGATTGGAGTGCGAATCGTGCCATGGCAAGCGATTCTCTGATGAGGTACTGGAAGTAGAATATCGAGGAAAAAACATATCTGATGTATTGGAGCTGACGGTGGATGAAGCCATTGAGTTCTTTTCGCAAAAGAAAGGCGTCAATGAACGAAAAATTGTGGAAAAAATGCAACCTCTGCACGATGTGGGATTGGGATATATCAAGTTAGGACAATCTTCTTCTACGCTTTCCGGAGGTGAAAATCAACGTGTGAAGCTGGCATATTATTTAGCGCAGGAAAAAGCGGAGCCATCGCTGTTTATATTTGATGAGCCCACTACCGGACTTCACTTTCACGATATAAAAGCACTATTAAAATCATTCAACGCCCTGATTGAAAGAGGACACACCATCATCATCATCGAACATAATATGGAAATCATAAAATGCGCTGACCATATTATCGACATCGGCCCCGAAGCAGGAGAAGCCGGAGGCAACATTGTGTGCCAAGGCACACCGGAGGAGGTGGCTCAAAACAAAGAGTCCTACACCGGACAGTTTTTGGCGGAAAAGTTATAAAGTATGCAAATAAAAGATCCGCTAGTTTACAAAAGCGAGATATCGAAGAGCGCGGATATTCTTTTTACTAAAAGCTCTTAACAAACATTTCTCAACACCCAATACGCAACGATAATGATAAACAATACGATTGCTGCTGAACGACCAAACAATATTTTTTCTACATGAGGAAACCTCTCTCCACCACCAAAAGAGAAGTAAATTCCTAAAACGATGTAAGGAATAAGAAACATCACAAGCGCGTTTTGCGAGAATGCTTTTGCAAAATCAAGATGAAGCAGATGGTGAATGGCTCGTTGCGAACCGCAGCCGGGGCATTTCAATCCGGTAAATGAGTAGAAAAAACATCGAGGAAAAAAAGCGTTCATTGATGGATTAAACAAATACAAAACGGCAGCCCCGACAACCAGCAGCAACCCGATCGCGGCAAATAAAAAGATTTTTTTTTTCATCAAATAATAGCCTTGCAATATAGCAATATTCAATAAAGCGCGTAAAACATTTTATGCGCCTTTTTCATTTTGGACAGAGAGGTAATAAACGCGAGTGCCCGAAAAAATCTATACGGAAAAGCTGTCAAGCACACTGCTTATACCTGCCACTGAGCCGACCATAACAATAAAAACTACAATTAAAAGGATCAATAGAAGAATCCATCCGATGGAAATCCAAAATGCAATTTTTGTCCATCTTCGGGCATCTTTTGACATGATTTTTGCCTCATCATAGCGTCCTTGCATATACAAAGTCTGCACTTGGCTCGCTTTTACAATGGCGACAATTCCTAGTAAACTCAAAATGCTGCTGCATAGAATCGCAGGTAAAATGGTAACGAGCAATGATTCTGTGAGCCATGTTTTGGGCATTGCCGGAGTAGTTTCGCTGATTGCCTGACTTGCTCTATTTTCAGGACCTTCAATAGCTGGGGGGGCCTGTTGTAGCGACGCGTCAAATAGGAACTGCAATTCTGTTACCTGTTCCGCCGGAAGCCATTCCGGCATTCCTTGTGTCCACACAAGCGTTTCCTTGCGTATATTTTCGTTTTTCAACTCGATAGGTGAGAAGGTTCCTTTTTGTTTTCCTTCGTTGTCAACATAAAAGTATCGGTTCATAATGTTTTTTAATTTATTTATAATCTGAGGGATGAATTGGAATGTTTTTTATTATGTTCCCTTTTTCATCTTTGTATATATACTCAATGGGTACATTGTTTTTAACAAATATCCGAAGGTCGGGATTGGTAGCAAAAGACAATTTTATCTCATCTTTCATAGAATCGCAATGCTCATCAATCAATTGTTTCGGATCGTCTGTGTTTATAACAGTATAATGATAACGAAAAACATTGTTTTTAGTTACTTCCGCATGGTCAAATCGAGTGAAATTATCCAACATAATCGGTGTGGATTCGTTTAGCTTAGCGGCTATTTCAGAAAGTTTTTTATTCAATGCTCGTGCATCGTTAGCGCAGTGAGTAAAAAGAATTGCCACAAAAGCAATCAGTAGAAACGGTGTGAGTTTGTTATTTCTCATATGTGTTATATCTTTTTAAGCATGATGCAAAAATAGGAAAAATGTTCCGATATTCAATCATATTGAGCATTAAGTTCAACATAGAAATGCAACACCTTTGGTATATGTCTTCAATGTAAAGTTTATCTCTTTAAATATAGTTCAACACTTCGTTGAATTTTAGGCGACATTTGTGCATGATATAGCAGTTCTTTGACATTCTTTTTATTTTTAAGTATGTTTGGGTTTTATTCCACACATGGTAAAAATCTTTCCAACAATAGTTCATGATGGTTTATCATTTTGATGTCACGCATATAAAACGTCTGACGTTTCTCCTTTGTCAATGTACAACTTTGGCAAGATTGATAGCCGTAAGCGAGGCATTCATTAAAGAGAAAATGACGTTTATTCAATCAGCAAAAAGAGTCTCATATCCAAACTGTTTATATCTTTTACAAAATATGCATCCACAACAACCATTTTAGATATTTTCTGCAATTCAATTTTTCTTTTTATCAGAACTTGTGAATAATAATCCGACAAAGTTTGATTATCTTTGCAAAAAAGTTTCAACGGCTCGAGATACGTTGCGCTGTGATTGTCAATCTTAATGGGGTCTATTCCGTACCGGCAGTTTTTTTGCCGATTTAAGAATGTAGCTCGGGTCGAAAGAAATTACTTTGCTCTCTGAACAATGTTCTCTCTCTGAACAATGTTCTTGAACCATTGCCGAGTTGAAAGAAAGAAAGAAAGAAAGAAACGAATTTTCAACCAAACTGATTGCGATAATACTGTTCGCCATGCTTGCCGTAGCGAGCATATTGCAGGAAATTGATTTTGTCTGAACACTTAAAATAAGCAAAGAACTACGATTATAAAATCCTTACGCCACTTATTAAATTAAGTGGTTTTATTAATGATGAAAAATTCTGTTCGAAGAGCCAACAATCCTGAAAATTATTTAAGTTGCAAGTCTTTAAAATCACTTAAAAAGCTACTTGCTTTCAACGACTCATACAAACGCAACAACACTTATCTTTATAGCAGTCATCACATTAACCCAAAAACCAACAAGCTACTGTATTATCAAACCGATAAAACGCATTTCTTATGTTGCTTTTCTATAAATTAATGCTTGATATTCATTTCTCAGAAAAGATGTAAAACCCATTGATATTTCACCAATATAATTTATCTTTGCGTTAACGATTTAAGCAGTGCGTATTTTATACAAAAAAACGAGAGACAGAACTGATTCAACAATAATAGAGAGAGAATGAAGTAACTCATCCCTCTTGGAGCCATTTTGATGAATTCAACTTCTACACAATAAAACTATACTGTTGAAGAGATACATAATAGGAATAGGAGTCGAATGGGAAATTAATTTTCGGCTGAACCGCCAAGAAATAAAAAAACGTAAAACACAATATAAACTTTTTAAAATCCTATTACAATGAAAAAAGGAAACAAATATGGACTACACAGAGTGATAGAACCCAAAGGCGTATTGCCGCAACCGGCAAACAAAATTGACAACAATATGGACGAAATTTACGACAACGAAATCCTTATTGATGTACAAACCCTAAACATTGACTCAGCCTCATTTACCGACATATCCACACGCGCCGGAGGCGACAAAAAGAAAATTGCCGAAATCATGATGGAGATTGTCGAAAAACAGGGAAAACATCGCAACCCATGGACCGGATCGGGAGGGATGCTTTTAGGAACAGTTGAGAAAATTGGCGATGCTCTTGACGGAAAAATTGACTTGAAAGTGGGTGATAAAATCGCCACTTTGGTTTCGCTTTCGCTTACCCCATTGCGTATCGACAAAATCAAAGAAATACGCGCAGAGGTTGATCAAGTGGATATCGACGGGAAAGCCATCCTCTTTGAAAGTGGTATTTATGCGAAAATACCCTCCGATTTGCCCGAGAATCTTGCCCTTTCCGCTCTGGATGTCGCCGGAGCACCCGCGCAAACAGCAAAATTGGTAAAACCGGGCGACACGGTGGTAATTATCGGTGCCGGAGGAAAATCGGGGATGCTTTGCTGCTACGAAGCAAAAAAACGTGCCGGAGTTACGGGGACAGTGATTGGCATCACACATTCCGAACGAAGCACCATCCGATTGATGAATTTAGGCTTTTGCGACTACGTATTCCCTGCCGATGCAACGCAGCCGGTGCCTGTTCTTGAAAAAATAGAAGAGCTGACCAATGGAGAACTTGCCGATATCACCATTAACAACGTAAATATTCCCGACACAGAAATGACCAGTATCCTTATTACCAAAGACACAGGATTGGTTTATTTTTTCTCAATGGCGACAAACTTCACAAAAGCTGCCCTCGGAGCCGAGGGCGTTGGTTCCGATGTGCGTATGCTCATTGGGAATGGCTACACAAAAGGCCATGCCGAAATCACTTTGGAAGAGCTGAGAGAGTCGGAAAAATTGAGAAAAATATTTACCGAATTATATGCTTAATTCATTATCTTTGTAGAGAGGGCAAAAAAGAGTTTGGATGAAGAAAAAAGGAACTATTTTCTTGAAAAATGGAAACAATATGCGCAATTTACACAGACAATTCTGCTGCAAGAGATTATAAAATCTTCATGAACATGTTCTTATTTTTTTCCACTGCTCATCTAATCACTTTTCGCTCTTACTGTTTTTGAACATTTGAACAACACAACACTTAAACAATATCTGAAATGGCCGAAAGCAAACGAAAACAATTTTTTCCTGATGTTTCGAACGAACAGTGGAACAATTGGAAATGGCAAGTGAAGAACCGCATTGAGACACTGGATAACTTAAAGAAATATATCAGCCTGACACCTGCCGAAGAAGAGGGTGTTCGCGAATCATTGAAAACCATACGAATGGCTATCACACCCTATTATTTGAGTTTGATAAATACGGACGATCCATATGATCCGGTGCGCAAACAATCGGTTCCGACGATTAACGAACTGCACGTTAGTCCCTCGGACTTGCAAGATCCATTGCACGAAGACAGCGATTCGCCCGTGCCCGGATTGACACACAGATATCCCGACCGTGTTTTGTTCCTAATAACGGATATGTGTGCCATGTATTGTCGCCACTGCACTCGGCGACGTTTCGCGGGACAAAAAGACGCGGCATCACCCAACGAGCGCATCGATCGACGTATTGATTACATAGCACGTACCCCGCAAGTACGAGACGTATTGCTTTCGGGAGGCGATGCTCTCTTGATGACTGACGACCGTATTGAATATATTTTGCAGCGTCTAAGAAAAATTCCACACGTTGAAATTGTACGATTTGGTACGCGCACACCGGTTGTCATGCCCCAGCGCATAACCGATGATTTTGTGAATATGTTGAAAAAATACCATCCCATTTGGTTAAACACACATTTCAATCATCCCAATGAAATTACGCCCGAAGCTGCCGAAGCATGCGCCAAACTTGCCAATGCCGGCGTCCCTTTGGGAAACCAATCGGTACTGTTGCGCGGTATCAACGATTGCACACACGTGATGAAAAGACTAATGCACGAGTTGGTAAAAATTCGTGTCAGACCCTACTACATCTATATATGCGATCAATCAATGGGAATAGGACATTTCAGAACGCCCATATCCAAAGGAATTGAAATCATCGAAAATCTTCGCGGACACACTTCCGGATACGCGGTGCCCACTTTCGTTGTGGATGCACCCGGTGGAGGAGGAAAAATCCCGATTATGCCCACCTATTTAGTATCGCAATCGCCACACCGTGTAGTTGTGCGCAACTATGAAGGCGTTTTGAGCACATACACCGAACCGGACAATTATGTAGAAGAGTGTCATTGCGAAGATTGCAAAGCAAAGAAAGAGGGTGTTGCCGCTCTTCTGTCAGGTGAAAAGCTATCTATTGAGCCCAAAGATTTGGCACGACATCAACGCAAATTGAGTTAAGCACATGAGTTTTTAAATTGAAGTTTACGATAAAGAATTTTTATCGACCATATAACACAATGCCGTTTATAAAGGACATATTGTCGCATCGAAGCGTATCTATTGTTGGAATCGAAAAGAATACCGGGAAAACGGAAACATTGAACTACGTATTAAATCGTCTTAAAACAATGGACACGTCCATTGCGCTCACATCAATTGGCGTGGATGGCGAACAAACCGACAGGGTAACAAGCACGGCAAAGCCGGAGATTACCATTTTTGAAAAAATGCTCTTCGTTACGTCGGAGAAGCATTATTTTCAGCGGCATTTGGTTTCAGAAATCATGGATATAAGTGACAACCGAACAGCATTGGGAAGATTGGTTACCGCCAAAGCAAAAATTCAAGGAAAGTGCATCATTTCAGGACCATCGGATACGGCAGGGATGAAAAAACTTATCGAACAGATGAAAAATCTTCATGTACACACTACTTTAGTAGATGGTGCCTTATCAAGATTAAGCTTAGCATCGCCGGCTGTTACCGACGCCATGATTTTGGCGACGGGAGCCGCTTACTCGGCAAACATCCCGCAACTGGTGCGAAAAACAAAATATATACAACGATTAATTGAACTGGAAACCGTTCATACATCATTGACAAAAAAATTGCAGAAAATTAAAAGCGGCATGTGGGCTATTGATGAACAAAATGAGATGCACGACTTACAAATACCCTCGGTTTTCTTGCTTGATAAGAGAAAAAAGGATATCTTCCGGTATGGAAATCGAATATATGTTGCCGGAGCCATCAGCGACAAACTGCTGCAATTTCTTGGTTTGCAAAACCGACAAACGGAACTCATTATTCACGATTTCACCAAAGTGTTTGCCTCGCAAAAGCAGTTTGACATGTTCCTAAAAAAGGGAAACAGCGTAAAAAGCATCATGAGAAACAATCTGATTGCGGTAACAGTGAACCCTCTGGCTCCAAATGGATTTTGTCTCAACTCAGAAACATTGCAAAACGAAATGAAGAAAGCATTGCAAATTCCGGTTTATGATATACGAAAAATAGAATGCAACTAAAACAAGCCATAGAACAAATCAACGGATTAGGGTTTATTGCCGAATCACTCAACATCCTTTCTTCCGTAGGAAAGAGATGCCTTTTATCACTTCCATTTCTGACAAAACAGGAAGAAATAGAAAAGATACTGAACGAAACCGAAACCGTTTGGCAATGCGTAAATAATAAAAAAAACGAGCACACACTTTCGCTTATCGCAATGAAAATAATGCAATTGCGTGACATTTACGGAACCATTCGAAACTTGACAAACAAAAATGTACTGAACGACATAGAACTTTTCGAAATTAAGCACTTTGCCATCCTATCGGAATATATACGCGAACAGACACGCCATCTGAATATGTCGTTTATCGAAATTCCAAATCTTAGGAAGGTTATTTCTCTGCTTGACCCCGAACAAAAACATATCCCACACTTCTACATTTACGACAGCTATTCATACGAATTGGCAGCGATACGTGCCGAACTGCGTTCGCTCACACAACAAGGAGCCGATGAAAACCGGGTGGAGGAAGTGCGTTTCGAAGCGGAAATAATTGAAGACAAAATAAGACGAGAGCTGTCAGAGAAATTGTTGCCCCACGCGTCAACCATCAAAAAAGCGCTGGACGAAACGGCACGTCTCGATTTACTGCTGGCAAAAGCCCAACAAGCCATCGAAATGAAGTTTTATAAACCTACACTTGCGACACATGCAAGCGATTTTACAGGTATTTTCCACCCGGAAATACGAGATGCGTTGCGACGACAAAATAAAGAGTTTCAACCCATTGACATCATCATACCACTACACCCAACCGTTATCACCGGCGCCAATATGGCGGGCAAAAGCGTGCTGCTCAAAAGCATAGCACTGGCGCAAACCATGATGCAGTTTGGCTTCTTTGTTCCGGCGGAGGCAGCGGCAATCGTTCCCGTAGAAAAAATTATCGTTTGTGCCGGAGATGCTGAAGATAACCTCGCCGGGCTTTCATCGTTTGCCGCCGAAATGCTTCGGCTCAACGAAATGATGGACGATGTGCGAAATAATACAAAACTGCTGGTGCTTATCGACGAATTAGCACGAACAACCAATCCGGTAGAAGGAGAAGCCATTGTGTGCGGCATGCTCGATTTTTTAATTCAACACAATATACAATCGCTCATCACAACACATTATGGTATTAATATGCCGTGTCGAAAGTTGCGAGTGAAAGGATTTACAGAAAACAAAAACAATGAAAAAGTAACTATCGAAAATATCAACAATTACATCAATTACTCTCTTGAAGAGACAACCAAAAGCGAAGTGCCACACGAAGCCCTGCGCATTGCTCAAATTATTGGTGTAAACAAAGAAATTTTGAACAGAGCAAACAAATATTTAAACAAACGGTAACTAACGAAACAGGCAAACATGCAAACAAGTAAATTAGGAATTGATTTCAATAAAGTGCGGCATGCGCGCGACATCTCTCGAAAAATTGCGGATGACGTCCAGACTTTTGTGAACGACTACACCACCGTTTCGGTTGAACGGACGCTATGTCGCTTGGTGGGAATAGATAATGTGGACAACGATAACGTTCCTTTGCCCAACGTCGTGGAAGAAGACTTGAAAAGCAAAAATGCACTTGAACAAGGCGTTCTTTTTTTTCTAGCAAATGCCATTGCCGCCACCGGACTATCACCACAAGAGATTGCCGAACGTGTTGCCTTAGAGAAGTTCGATATCACCGCGTTTCCTTTCCAATCAAAAGAAAATGTGGCTCGCCTGTTAGACCCCTATGTTCGTAAGACGCTGATACAAATAAAACAACGACGACAAAAACGAGAAAACTATATCAGCACAATTGGCGAAGGCTCAAAGCCTTATCTATATGTAATTGTGGCTACAGGAAATATTTATGAAGATGTAACACAAGCCGAAGCCGCCGCACGCCAAGGAGCCGACATCATCGCCGTAATTCGTACAACGGGACAAAGTTTGCTTGATTATGTTCCTTATGGAGCCACCACGGAAGGCTTTGGTGGCACATTTGCCACGCAAGAAAATTTCCGTATCATGCGAAACGCGCTTGACAAGGCGGGAGAAGATGTAGGAAAATATATTCGTTTGTGTAACTATTGTTCCGGACTTTGCATGCCTGAAATTGCAGCGATGGGCGCATTGGAAGGGTTGGACGTGATGCTCAACGATGCGCTATACGGCATTCTTTTTCGCGATATCAATATGCAACGCACGCTGATTGACCAATTTATGTCACGTGTGATAAACGGATATGCCGGAGTAATCATCAACACCGGCGAAGACAATTATCTGACTACCGCCGATGCCGTAGAAGAGGCTCACACAGTGCTTGCATCAGACTTCATCAACGAACAACTTGCCATTTTGGCGGGACTCCCCGAAGAGCAAATGGGCTTGGGACATGCCTTTGAGATGGATCCCTCACTGGAAAACGGGTTCTTATATGAATTGGCACAAGCACAAATGACGCGTGAAATTTTCCCAAAAGCACCCCTGAAATATATGCCGCCAACAAAATTCATGACTGGAAACATCTTCAAAGGACATTTGCAGGATGCACTTTTCAACATCATCGGAATATGGACATCGCAAGGAATCCAACTATTGGGAATGCCTACCGAAGCTATCCATACACCATTTATGAGCGACCGATACCTTTCAATTGAAAACGCGAAATATATTTTCAACAACATGAAAAATATTGGCGACGAAATAGAATATAAAAAAGACGGCATCATACAAACACGAGCTAAAAAAGTGTTGGACAAAACCATCGCTTTGCTCGAGGAGTTGGAGGAAGAAGGACTGTTTACAGCAATCGAAAAAGGTATTTTTGCCGACATCAAACGCCCAAAAGATGGAGGAAAAGGACTTCGAGGCGTTTTTATCAAAGGCGATCACTATTACAATCCATTTGTGGAATTAATGATGAACAGAGAGTAAGAAAAACAGAAAAAATGAAACAAACGGCATAGAATTGCGATATTATGAGTGGAGGATTATATTCAACGTCATCGAAGGATTTTGATCAGACCTTGGATCTGACAAAAATAAAACCCTATGGAGACACAATGAACGACGGAAAGACACAACTTAGCTTTACACTTCCCGTTCCTGTCGGAGACGAAGCCATTGAGGCAGCCAAGCAACTGCTTAAAGCCATGGGGTTTGACAATCCACAAGTAGTCTATCATAAAGAGTTGAAAGAGGGATTTACTTTTTTCAATTGTTACGGAAACTATACCGGAAGCATAGACTACACACAAATTCATGTTCCCAAAGTGGAATCCACCAAATGGAGCATGCAGGAAACGGATGAGTTTATAAAAGAACACATCGGAAGAAAAATAGTCGTTGTGGGCGCAAGCACAGGCACCGACGCACACACGGTAGGCATTGATGCCATCATGAACATGAAAGGATTTGCCGGACATTACGGATTGGAACGATACGAAATGTTCGAGGCTGTAAATATGGGAAGCCAAGTGCTTAACGAAGACCTCATTGCCAAAGGAATTGAGTTAAATGCCGATGCTCTCTTGGTTTCGCAAACTGTAACACAAAAAGATGTGCATATCAAGAATATGATTGAGTTGGTAGAAATGCTAGAGGCAGAAGGTATCCGCGACAAAGTGATATTGTGTGCCGGCGGACCACGCATTTCGCACGAACTGGCCAAAGAGCTAGGCTACGATGCCGGATTCGGAATGAATACGTATGCTGACGATGTGGCATCTTTTGTGGCACAAGAATTGGAACGAAGAATCAACAATCAATAAAACAAAGAAAATATGGAAAAAGAACAAATCAGAGAAATCATTGCCAAACGTGTTGCCCGGGAGCTAAAAGATGGCGACGTGGTTAATTTGGGAATTGGCCTTCCCACGATGGTTCCAAACTATCTAAAACCCGGAACACACGTAGTTTTACAATCGGAAAACGGAATGATTGGGATGGGAAAAACACCCGAGCAAGGAGAAGAAATTACATGTTACACCAATGCCGGAGGCGGATTTGTACTTCCCGACAAAGGTGCCGCCTGTTTTGATAGTGCCACATCGTTTGCCATCATTCGTGGCGGACATGTCGACATCAGCATTTTAGGAGCATTGCAAGTGGACGAAAAAGGCGATTTGGCAAATTGGAACATACCCGGAAAAATGGTTCCTGGCATGGGTGGCGCCATGGACTTACTCACCGGAACACGAAAAGTAATCCTCGCCATGGAACACACTGCCAAAGGAAAACCAAAAATCATGAAAAGATGCACCCTGCCACTTACCGCAAAAGGAATGGTGGACATGATTGTAACAGAAATGTGTGTTATCAATGTAACGAACGAAGGGCTGGTGGTGACTGAAATACATCCCGAATTCACAAAAGAGGATATCGTATCCGCCACGGATGCGACACTTCATTTCAGTAAAAATATCAAATCGATGAATTAAATAAATAATGGAGGCAAACAGACAAAAAAAAGTCGTAATCGATAAGAGAGGCGCCATTGCCCTTATCCAAATCAACGAACCTAAAACACTCAACGCGTTAAGCACAGAAATTTTGAATGAGTTGAATGCGGCTTTCGACAAAGTGTCAAGCGACACATCCATTCGCGCCATCATTCTGACCGGAACGGAACGGTCCTTTGTGGCAGGTGCCGATATAAAAGAGATGAGCACCTACGACAGCCGGCAAGGTAAAGCATTTGGCAAACGTGGCGCGACGCTTTTCCGAAAGATAGAGCTAATGCCGAAACCGATAATTGCGGCAATCAATGGCTTTGCGTTGGGCGGCGGATGTGAGTTGGCTCTGGCATGCGATATCAGAATCGCGTCGGAAAAAGCAAAGTTCGGACAACCCGAAGTTACCTTGGGGATCATTCCCGGATTTTCCGGAACACAGCGTTTGCCTCGTATTGTAGGAGCGGGAGTTGCAAAAGAGCTAATTTTTACAGGCAGGATAATTCGTGCAGACGAAGCATTGCAAATAAAGTTAGTCAACAAAGTAGTTCCGCATGAAAATTTGATGGAGGAAGCCATTAACATGGCGAACGCCATCGCCGCGCAAGCACCTTTGGCGGTGCAATACTCGAAAGAGGCTATCAACAGAGGATTGGAAACCGACATAGACACCGCCATTTCATACGAAACCAATCTGTTTGCCATCTGCTTTACGACGGATGATCAGAAAAATGGCATGAAGGCTTTTCTATCGAAAGAAAAAGCCACGTTTAAAGGAAAATAAAAGAAGAAAATATGTTTAATTTTAAAAGTATATCATAATGAAAATCTGTGTAGTAGGAACAGGAACAATGGGTAGCGGCATCGTCCAAACGCTTATACAAGGAGGCTACGACGTATTGCTAAAAGGACGCTCTGAGGCTTCGCTGGAGAGAGCTTATAAAGGTGTCGCCAAACGCCTCTCGCGTTTAGTTGAAAAAGAAATCATCAGCGAAGAGGAAAAAAACAAGATGCTCGGCAGAATCACACAAACCTTATCTTATGAAGAGTGCAAAGATTATAAGGTTGTGATAGAAGCTATCACCGAAGACATGGAAACAAAAAAAGAGATTTTGCAAACGCTCGACAGAGTTTGCAATCCCGAAACCATTATCGCCACTAACAGCTCGTCTTTGTCAATAACCGCATTAGGTGCATTTACTAACCGACCGGAAAAGGTAATCGGCATGCACTTTTTTAATCCCGTACCAATTATGAAATTGGTAGAAGTGATTAAGGGACAACTCACATCAAAAGAAACCTACAATCAAGTATTTGAGTTGGCAAAAAAAATAAACAAAACGCCGGTTACCGTTAATGAAGCACCGGGATTTGTAGTAAACAGGCTATTGATCCCGATGATTAATGAAGGCATAGGCGTTCTTGCCGATGGTGTAGCCGGAAAAGAAGAAATTGACCAAGCAATGAAATTAGGCGCAAGCCATCCCATTGGTCCGCTGGCATTGGCCGACCTTATTGGCTTGGATGTATGTTTAGCCATTATGGAAGTGCTGCACGCAGAATTTGGCGATGATAAATATCGCCCTCATCCGCTGTTGAGAAAAATGGTTCGCGCCAATCAATTGGGCAGAAAAACGGGACTTGGTTTCTACGACTACACCCGTTGAACCTCACTTTTTTAAGTATTGAAGGGAAAGGATTGTTCAACTGTCGGAACGATCCTTTTTCCTTTTCCTTTCATTGCAGGTCAGCGCCTTATATATACCGCTAGCAACCATCGCGCCAAAAATATAATAACCCACAGTTATCATTTTCTTTTTGTCGGTGCCTGCAATCGGTGTATTGTCCAATCCCAATTTTTTGGGAAGCACAATTGCACCCAAGCCACCCAAAGCACCAAAAACAGTGCTCATCCGAAAAGGTGTCAGCGTGTAAAACAACCCGTTGGACAAAACGTCGCCCGCCATGGTGGCGTTATAAAACTTGTCTTCGTCCTTAATCTGCAAGTTTATTTTTTCAAGCGATTTGTTTATCGCTTCTTGCTCTACTTCGTTAAATAGAGGTGCGCCATGATAATTTTTCTTCACAAATTGATGAAGCGCATTTAACGCGATGGCGCCACCAAATCCTGAAATTAATCTTTTCCACATAGTCAAAATAATTTATTTTTATTTGTTTTTATCTATTTAATACTCACAAGTGCTCTCTCCATCAAAGCTTTATCCTGCATCGAAGCATGCTTATAAAGCAATTTTATATAAAAACGGCTGAACACAAATTTCTAAATATCAATATGCTATATCTTTATAATAGCGCGGATGAAAGCGTATGCCAAGCATCTGCCAATAGGGAAAATGATATTGATTGAGTCGCTCTACAAAATCGTCGAAATCTTTGCGTGCCAGCGGTGTCCACACCAATTCGGCAAAAGCTTGCATACGCGGATACACCATATATTCAAAATGCCCGACGGACGGCATAAACTCGGTCCAGACGGCAAATTGGCTACCCAAAATATACTCATGTTCCTTTTTGCTTAACTTGTCGGTGCTCGGATTGTAGGCATACACTTTATCCAATGAATTGATGGAATAGGTAGGAGCGTGAAATTTATCCACATCGGTACTGTCTTGATGACGGATAAAATAGAGCGGATTGCTTGGAGTCATCACCACGTGATGTCCCATTTTTGCCGCTTCGATGCCGCCTTTTTCGCCGCGCCAACTCATTACTGTCGCGCTTTCAGCCAGCTTTCCTTCCAAAATTTCATCCCAACCCAGCAGTTTTCTGTTGTGCTTCAATAGGAACTTTTCTATCCTTCGGATAAAATAGCTTTGCAATTCCTCTTCATTTTTCAGATGTTCGGCCTTCATTCGGGCTTGACATTTAGGACAATTTTTCCAATCTTTTTTATCCACTTCGTCACCACCAATATGAATATATTCCGAAGGAAAAATATCAAACACTTCCGCGAGAACGTCTTCTAGAAAATCGAACGCGGCATCGTTTCCGGCGCAGTAGTTTTGATGAAACTTTTCGCTGTGTTCTTTGGATTGATGCAGCAGTTTGTTTGGTGTTTCATTGGGTGTTTGCGTGCAACTATACTCAGGATATGCCGCCAACGCCGCACCTGAATGTCCCGGCATTTCGATTTCGGGAATCACCGTGATGTTGAGTTTTTTTGCATATTCTACCACCTCGCGGGCTTGCTCTTGCGTGTAATATCCTCCATATTTGTAGGGCGTGCCGGTGGGCACATAATCCTTTTGGTAGATACGCGAATAGGGCATATCCATGCGCCACGCGCCGACTTCCGTCAGTTTGGGATATTTCTTAATTTCCAAGCGCCATCCTTCGTTGTCGCACAAATGCCAATGAAACGTGTTTATCTTGTAAAAAGCCAACATGTCCAACGTATTTTTGATGGTTTCTACCGTAAAAAAATGGCGGCTTACATCCAACATCATACCTCGCCACGCATATCGTGGATAATCTTTGATTGTGAGATTGGGCACTATCGGTTTTTCGTTGGTACGCACCATTGGTAGAAATTGTAACAGCGACTGCGCGCCATAAAATGCGCCGCGCACATCGCGATACTGAACGATAATTTTTTTGTTATCAACATCTAAAATGTATCCCTCATTGCCAAGTTCTTGATGACGATTACCGTTTATCTTCTCAAAACAAATGGATTTATAGGCATCTTTGTTATTCTCGCTCAGCGAAATCCCGGTAATATGCTCGATTCTATCGGCAAAAAAAGAAATCGTATTTTCTAGTTCGTTATCGTTTTTATCGAAGATAATCGTTGTATTGTTATCCGGCTCAAAATGTCCGTTTTTACGTTGCATTTCAACCGGACGCGGAATAAGTTGCGAAAACATGCTGCTGCATATTGTTGCAAGCAACAAAAGTGTGAGGACAATTTTTTTGTTCATCGTGTTGTGATTTGTAAAAACAAAGATGGATAAAGAGTACTATTTCGTTATAATTCGTGAATTAAATTGTAACCGCTTTATTCCTGTCAGAATTTAAAATTTTCAGGACAAAAATGCTGCTTGGCAATTCCATTGCATCCTTCATGCAGCGTGTTACGGTGGACATCACCTCGTCATATTCACCAAAAACATGCGTAGAAATGGCATTGGGTTTCACCACAATCTGCTGATTTTCTCTCAACGCTTTCACGAATTTTTTTATTGGCGTTTTATACGCCTCGTTTAGCGGATAATAACTGATTTCAATTGATATTTTCATAATCTGTTCCTTTTATGAATTAAACTCTTTGTTGCGACGATTTGTTCTGCAAAACGCCGAAATTAACAAAATAAAACAGCATGGTTTACATAAAAAAACATATACAGGTGATTTTTGTAAAATTGGCTTCAGTAGGAACAAGATCTTATTGTTAAAACTACTATCATTGTTGTGATTATTTTTTAAAACAAAACTTTATTTATGAATACGAATCTCAACGTTTTACATTTCATGCCTAAGACCCAGCTTCAATCACTTCTGATTTGGTGCTTTTGATAACTCCCTGGCGGCATATTTGTAATGTGCTAAAAACAAACAGACGGAACCTCACTCATCAATCAAAATTTGTAGCTACTCAGTATCAATTAGAAAAAGTTAAAAAACTTATCGATACCGAATCCGCATCGGCATTTCAGGTCATTGAGAGCATTGTGCATACAGCACATCTGCTAACCCGCATTATTCATGAAGAACACTTTCCATTTTCTTTGCCCCTCTTTTCCTCCGTGGGATGAATGGTTTTACTATTTTCTAATCCGATGATTGTTTTTTGAATGTTTCTTACTCCGCAAAAACAAAGTAATGAATCATTTTAGGGTGTTTTCGCGGGAATTTTCACATAAGGACACACTCCTCCCACGGAGGTTTTTTTCAGTTGCAAACCTCCTGTTACGAAACAATTAACTCGACGAACAAATCTCTGTAAACAAATGATTTGGAGAGTTTATGTCGGATTCTCTTTTTCGTTTTTCGGATAGTTCCTCCCACTTTGAGTAGGAGCACGCGGATGACAATTTCTATCTCGGGGGAAACCTCGTGGACGCGCCTTACAATGCGTCGAAGAATGCCTACATACCAACGATTTGAGTGGCTGTTACCCGGACGCGGTATCGGCAAAATGATTTGTCCGGAGTCGCCGTCGTGAAAGAACTGTTCATTGTACATGTATTGTCCCTAATAGCCGTTGAGCAGTGAAAGTTGCCGTGCTCCATGAGTGGGATCTTCCGTGCCGTCTATGTCGATAATAATTTTATCTCGGCCTTTCAAACTCTCTGCATAGCGTTCTATCCATTCGTATCCGATGGAAAAAGCTGCACGTAGGTTCATCCTGTTCTCAAAACGGCTTAGCGTAGGTTGGGAGGCCATATCGCCGTTTAACACATCTTTAAATAGCGGGTCGTTTTGAAGCCGCCCGACATCGTTGCAGTCCCGGTATCCTCGCACAAGCATATAAACGCGTTGTTTCAGTAGTTTTTCAT
>JAEZZZ010000090.1 GCA_023418255.1 Bacteroidota bacterium | reverse complement strand
AAAATCGCCTTATGCCTCTGTTTGATAAAATAATGCTCAGAAAACGTTCTGTTATAGAGACTATTAACGATGAACTGAAAAATATATGCGATATTGAACATTCTCGCCATCGCAGTATTCACAATTTCTTGATGAACCTCATAGCTGCCTTGGGTGCCTATTGTTTCTTCGAGAAGAAACCCGCCATTCGTTTCGAGAGGACATACGAAAAGCAGCAACTGGCACTGTTCTTTTAACTTAGTTTTCTTAGTTTTTATTTAGAATCGATTAAACGCTTTTAATCGACAGGAGATTGCTTTGTATTGTCTTTATGAAAGTTTTAGGAGAGCCTTAAACGAAACTCAGGTATTATTAGTACCTCGACCTTACGGTTTGCCTTTGCTTTCGGCACTTTTATACATCTCTACTTTTTTCTCGCTACTTCAGTTGTTTCGAACAACATATTCTGAAGCATAGCTGTCCGATAAAAGTTCTCAACGGAAGAAGAGCACCCTATTTCATCGGACAGCCGATTACTCATTGAAGAACATTTGGTTAGGAGACGCGACTGTTGAAAAACTAGTGATACCAGGATTTAAGAAGGCGTTTTTGCTGAAAAAGGGGTTTGGATTTCAAAAACAGAAATCTAAACCCCTTCAATTCAGCGATTGAGTCCCCTCGATATGCCCTTTCTGACTTTTATCGGACAGCTATGAAAGCTAATACCGTTTAAACTAAATTGGTATGATCGCGCTCAAACTTTTCGTACCGCGGTGGTGTTGGATGATAATCTTTGTCATCCCACAAGTTGCTAGTAATCATCAAGTCGGCGCTATATCTATTGCATGCAATTGGTACGTTGTGTACACGGCATTGTCGCAAAAGCATCATAATGTCTGCTTCGTGTGGCTGCGGATTCAAATCATCTATAAGAAATACTGCCAAATCAATTTCTTTGCGAACGACCATGGCTGCAATTTCTGCATCGCCTCCCATAGGGCCGGAATTCATGCATGTTATTTCAGGAAAAACTCCTTTGTCGTTCAGAGCTTCTTTAATCAATGAACCCGTCGTTCCGGTGCATACAAGTTGGTGATGCGATAGAAATTCCGAATTAAAAGTCGCCCAATCCACCATGTCCGCCTTTCGATGATCGTGTGCTACAAGAGCAATTCGTAAGATTTTTTTCATTAACTCAATTTTATTATATTCCTAACTCCTTGCGGATGAGATCAAGTTTTTCTATTGCCTTATTTTCCGCTTCTTTTATATCTTCCCTTGATTTGACAGTGCCATGTGTTTCGAGATAAAATTTAATTTTCGGCTCTGTTCCCGAGGGTCTAATAGATACTTTGGTATTGTCTTCCGTAAAGTATTGAAGTACATTGGATGTGGTTGGCATTTCCAGCGAAATTCGTTCATCGTTTACTAAGTCCACAGCTTCTAATTTGGCAAAATCTTTAATAAGCACGACCGGTGATCCGGCAAGGCTTTTGAGCGGATTATTACGGAAATTTTTCATTATGTTTTCAATCTCATCGGCACCCTCTTTGCCTTTTTTAATAATATATGTTCCCAACTCTTTTGAATAGCCATATTCTACATAAATATCCTGTAAAAGTTGATATATGGTTTTGCCGTTATCCTTTGCCCAAGCGGCAATTTCGGCAAATAACGCACAAGCCGAAACCGAGTCTTTATCGCGAACGAAATCGCCGGCAAGAAAACCGTAGCTTTCTTCTCCTCCGCCGATGTATTGCTTTTTGTCTTCATTTTTACGAATGATGTCGGCAATCCATTTAAAACCGGTGTAGCAATCGTACATTTCTACGCCGTTTTTGTCGGCAATTTTCTTCACCAATTCGGTGGTAACGATGGTTTTTACCACATATTCATTTCCTTCAAGCAATCCCAGTTCCTTGCGGCGCGTGATTAAATAGTAGAGGAAAAGAAGCATGGTTTGATTTCCATTGACTAAGATGAATTCTCCTTTGTCATCTCGTATGGCTGTGCCGATTCTATCGCCATCAGGATCGCACGCCATCACAATTTCCGCATTTGTTTCTATGGCGCGTTTGACCGCCATTTCTAGTGCTTTGGGTTCTTCGGGATTAGGAGACACAACGGTTGGAAAATCCCCGCTAATGACATCTTGTTCCGGGACGTTAATTACCTGTGTGAACCCAATTGCTCTTAGCGTATCGGGAATGAGCGTGATGCCGGTTCCATGAATGGGTGTGAAAACCATTTTTAGGTCGTGTTGATTCTGAATTGCCTCGGGAGAAAGTACAAGTTTTTTTACCTCTTCGATAAAGGCCGTATCCATGTCTTTCCCGATGATTTCAATCAAGCTTTGATTGCCTTCAAATTTGATGTTATCAATCGAGGATATGCGATTGACTTCGCCAATGATATTCCTATCATGTGGAGCCAGAACTTGCGCTCCATCATTCCAATAGGCTTTGTATCCGTTGTATTCTTTGGGGTTGTGTGATGCGGTCAGCATAATCCCGCTTTGGCATCCCAGTTTGCGAATAGCGTATGATATTTCGGGTGTGGGGCGTAGGCTTTCGAACAGATAGACTTTGATGCCGTTTGCACTGAATATATCTGCACATATTTCAGCAAATTTACGGCTGTTTTTGCGGCAATCGTGCCCAATTACAACTTTGATTTGTTCCAAAGAAGAAAATTCTTTCAACAGGTAGTTTGAAAGCCCCTGTGTAGCTCCTCCCACTGTGTAAATGTTCATTCGGTTGCTTCCGGCACCCATGATGCCACGTAATCCTCCTGTACCAAACTCCAGGTCTTTATAAAAAGCGTCAATCAGTTTGGTCTTGTCGTCATCGGCCAACATTTGCTGAACTTCTGCTTTTGTTTCAGCATCATAATTGCCTTTGAGCCAGCTTTTGGCTCGTTCTGTAACTTGAGTTAATAATGTTTCGTTTTCCATTTGTTACACAATGTTTTTTATTGATTCGTTATTCTTTTTCCTTTACCGACTTCACTTTGTATTTGTCACCGGTTTGTTCAACTACTTTTTTGTAAAACTCATTCGAATATCCGGGTCGGTGCGGATAAACAGGATTTCCGTGAGCGTTTCGTTTAAATTGTCCGTTTTCCTCTTTTTTGATTACACCATCCATGTATTTTACCAGCAGGTATTCGCCCAGTTTTTTCCATTCTTTCACGCCCTCTTCCACTAAGCTGTTTGAGTATTGATTGAGGAACGCTACAGCATCTTTTTTTGAATGATTGTAAAGAGCCAATGCCTTCTTTTCAATTTCGGGTTGATTGGCTTTGAATTGATTTTCGAGTTTGTCTTGAACCTTTTTCATGTCTTCACTCATAGCGTTGTAACGTGTGTACACCATGTTTGAAACCCAATTGTGTATCCAAAATGCCGATGTCCACGAGAACGTGAGCAAATCGCCGTTTGCTTCGTCAAACTCGTGCGGAACCAATGTGTTGTTGCAATAGATGGGATAATAAACGGTTTGTGCGGCATCGTCCACGCCAAACCATAGAATGCCCCCAATTGCATTGGGAAGTGATGAACGCATTTGTGCTACAAATGAGAATCCGGTTTGTTGCGTTGCAATGGGACGTTCGTTGCAATATTCTACCGAATCAACTTCAAACGTAAGTGGCGACCAGCGATATGGCGAGTTAAAAGGGCCGGCTCCCACGTCGAAACGCCAATCCAACGCTGTGCCTTCGTAGTGGTCACGCATCATATGCTGGATGTCATGAACACTGAGCTTTCGATCTGCTTTAATGTAGAGTGGCATGGGGTTGATGCTTTTACCTTGTGCGTATTCCACATATTTGCCCATATCTTTGTTTACTTGATTGAAAAAAGACCAAACGCGAGCTTCGCAGAAGCGCATGGCGCCAAAGTCAAGAGGAGCATATGCTTTGGCAAAGCTAAAATCGGCATCGTTGCCGTTAAAATAGCCCTGTTCGCGGGCAAAAGAAATAACATCGTGAGAGTAAATGCAGTTTTCAGTATCGTTCAACGGAAATTGTTGGATACGCGCTTGGTTGGCATGCGCGGAAACGCAATCGTCCGGAATGCGAACTGCTACCCATACTGCACCTTTGTTTCCGGTACCTTTGCCAATCATTTCCATGACCCATACTTCATTGGGATCAGCAATAGAAAAAGATTCGCCGGAGCTGTAATAACCATATTCAGCCACTAAGTCGGTCATTACTTTGATGGCTTCTCGGGCTGTTTTTGAACGTTGCAATGCAACGTAAATTAAACTGCCGTAATCCATAATTCCGGTGGTGTCTACCAATTCGCGTCGTCCACCAAACGTGGTTTCGGCTATGGCGACTTGATATTCATTCATGTTGCCTATCACATTGTATGTTTGCAATGCTTGAGCAATCTCACCCAAATATTTGCCGGTGTCCCATTCGAAAATTTTAAGTCTTTCGCCCGGTTTGTATTGCCGAGCCGGCCAATGATAGAGCGCGCCAAACAGCGCATAGGAGTCAGCTGAATAAGAGATAATGGTAGAACCGTCAGTGGATGCCTTTTTTCCCACTAAAAAGTTAGTACACGGATAGATGCTGATTGATAACCAAACAGAAGCAAATGTCAAAAGTAATTTTTTCATTTTTCCCTTTATAAGTTTTAATTTATTGATGATTGATTTTTGTTCCTATCTATTTTTATATAAAGTTGCGATGAAGTTACTGCTAAGATTAAGTTGTAAAGATAATGGATTTTCTTCAATTTTTATTATTATTCGCGCAATTTTTTTTATTTTCGGCAATATCATTTGATATATACAAAAAAAAAACTATTTTTGTGTGTCTGTATAATTTAGTACAACTCATATATGAAAGAGAGAGATACGATAGTAAAAAAGCGATTTTTCGGTTTCAATTCATATCAAGTTATTATTTTAATTGTGCTGATTTTGCTTCTGTTCTTTTTTGGGGACAGTAGTATTTTTAAGCATCGCAAATATGAAAGGCAAATTAGTGAATTGCATGAACAGATTGAGTTCTATCATAAGCAAATTGATATGGATAAAGCGAAGCTGAACGAGTTAAAATCGAATAAGGAGAATTTAGAAAAATTTGCACGCGAAAACTATTTGATGAAAAAAGAAAATGAGGAAATTTTTGTCATAGAATAACATCCTAATCATATTTCTTGGCAATAATATAAAAAAATGTGTATATTTGTGTTTTATTATAATATATTGAACTGCAGATATATGTAATGTTGTGATATGTGTTGAATGTGACGATAGCCCTTCTTGATAATATTATTATGAGGGAATTTTCTGATGATGCGTAATGTTCAAACTTTTCTTGGATGCTTAGAGCAAAGATAACTTTTGTCGGTTTGATGCTAAAAATAAAAGAATACAGTTTTGCGGTTGCTGCACCAATCATTTTGATTGCGGGGGTAGGCTATGCTTTTGTCCCGGTAGTCGCGGCTTGGATAATGGCTTTAGGCGTATTTCTGTATGGGGTTAACGTTGTTTTAAATCCCTATCCCGGTGTAAGTATGCGTGGAAAAAGATTGTTTCAGTTTCAAGTGTTTGCTTTTTTCTTGATGGTTATGGGAACTTATCTTATGTTTAAACAAGAAAATGAGTGGCCTTTGCCAATGCTTTGCGCGGCTGTATTTATTTTATATTCATCAATCGTTATCCCAAAGGAGTTAAAAAAAGAACAAAAAAAGTGACGAAAGGCACCTAACTATATCGTTTTTTTGCCTTCCATATACAATTTGTAAAGGTTATGAAACGCATTTTGATACTTGATGATAGTTTAACCATCTGTTTGATGTTGAAGTCGTGGCTTGTAAAATATAATTATAAAGTCCAGATAGCAACATCCGTTGCAGAGGCAAAAGAAAAGGTCAAAGATGAAATGTTTGACTTAATCTTGTCCGATATTCGAATGCCTGAAGATGATGGGTTGTCATTCTTGTCGTGGGTGCAGCGATTCGATTCAGGAATATTGGTCATCATGATGACCGGTTACGCAGATATTGAAACAGCCGTAGAATCAATGAAAGCCGGAGCTATTGATTATATTGAAAAACCCATTGCTCCGGAGTTACTGGTTAAAAAAATACATGAAGCATTCAATAAGCACGAAGCCGAAAACTCGTCGAAGACTATTGCAAACACTTTTTTGGTACCTCCGGGAAGTCACAACCGTGAATTTGCACAACACATTGATAGTATCGCATCGAGCAATCAGCACGCACTCATCATTGGTGAACCGGGAACCGGTAAATCATCCGTAGCTAAATATATCTATGAAAAGGGCGTGCGCAAATCAAACTCCTTTGCTATCCTAGATTGTGGCGAAGATTTGGATCTTTTACAAAATAATATGCACGGTGATGATGAGTGTGATCGCTCGTTAATTTGCAGCTATATGTCAAAAGCAAACAACGGGTTGCTCTATGTGCGAAAAATTCACGCCCTGTCTCCCGCACTTCAAAACGATTTGGTTATTGCTGTTAATTCATTGAAAGAGAGGCAACAAACCATACAGGTTATTGCAGGGACTTACTTGACCAAAGCCGAACTTCAGAAGGTACTTATACCTGCGTTGTTTCATTTGTTCCAAAACAAATGCATTGAATTGCCACCATTGCGAGGACGAACCGAAGATATATTATTTTTTGCCTCATTCTTTTTGCAATTTGCCAATTTGCAGCTGAATAAAGAAATTAAAGGCTTTCATCCATTGGTAGAAAAGCAGCTGTTAGAATATGATTGGCCCGGAAACACCCAGGAACTGAAAAACATGGTCTTGAAAGCAGCTGTATTGACCGCGCAAAACGAAATATCAGCGGAGTTAATACCCTTACTGTTTGAGGATAAGTTAAGTAATAAACCAGATGGGATTTCAAACTTGGATAGTTTAAAAAGAGAAAATTGGGAAAAACAAAAAATAGTAGATGCACTCAAGCGTGCGGAAGGAAACAAGACGTTAGCGGCAAAAATGCTAGATATCGACCGCAAAACACTCTATAACAAAATTAAGTTGTATCAACTAAATTAGCGACCCTAACGATATTTATAAGCCGGACAAAATATGAAAGAAACATCCAAACTACCGCGCTACAATACCAAACATATTGCATTTGTAGGGTATTTGTTGATGGTAGCAGTAATGATTACCGGCATTTTTGCCATCTACCATAATTTGGTGGAATTCTCTGAAAAAAAAGTACGTGGCGAAGATCTTAGCGAACTAATTATCGTTGGTAATACCATGTCAAAACTTTACAAAATTGAAAGCTCGAAAAGTCTTTTTACTTATCACGACGCTGTGCGATATTTTAAAACTTACGACTCCATCATCCCCGTTGTCTATTCAAATTTGGATACCCTTAAAGTAATGGCAAGTGACTCAAGGCGCATTGTAAAGCTGGATAGCATTCGTTTACTGCTTGCCGAAAAAAATAATAATCTTCGTAAAATCGTAGCACTTCTGGATTCGATAGAACACGCCCTAACGGTTACCTACGAAACCACTTCAAGATACATCCCTAAAAAACTGAACACAGACATCGTTGATTATCTCGATAAGAAAGAGATTCGTCCCAACAAGTCAACAGCTTCCGATACCACTGTCATGAAAAAAGAGAAGAAAGGTTTTCTTGCACGAGTCAAGGATGTGTTCGTCGGACCCGTACAAGATTCAACTGTTATTATTGAAAAAAAGATTGTGCAGGAAGAAAAAGAGTTTAAAATGGCTGTAGACACTATTATTAATATGGTTCGTCATGTAGAAAAAATCAATTTTGAGCGTCATCGTCAATTTCAAGTGGCACTGTTTAAGCGGCAGACCATTATGAATCAAACGAATAGTCTATTGACAACTCAAATTGATGAATTGCTCAAGACAATAGAAAACGAAGAAATCGAAAAGAATATCAATCTGCTGCGAGAGAAAAATAATATTCTATTACGTTCCGAGAAAACCATCGCTATTGTATCATGGATTACGTTTTGTCTTGCGGTTTTTTTTGGGTTGCTTTTTTTATTGGCCTACAAGAAAAGTTTCAATTACCGAAAGCAACTTGAAGAATCAAATGCCAATATTCAATCAATGTACGCTTTGCAAGAAAAACTAATGCTTACCATTTCACACGACATAAAATCTCCTATGAATTCTATTTTGGGATATATTGAATTGATGACTCCCGCCATACCTGACACTAAATTAAAGATGTATTTGGAGAATATGAAAAAATCCGGCGAACATATTGTGAATCTGGTAATGGGTTTGCTTGACTATCACAAGTTGGAGTCGGGTTCGTGGGTATATAAAAAAATGAATTTTAACTTAGCCGACTTTGTAGACAATGTGGTAGAAAGTTTTCGCCCGATAGCCATTTTGAAGCAATTGGAGCTTCAAGTGCAAAATGAAGTGCCGGCATCATTTGAAACATATAGCGACCCCTACATGATTCGTCAAATTATGGGTAATATCATTTCCAATGCCATCAAGTACACCTCTTCCGGGGGAGTTTTTATTCACATTTGTACAGAAGAAAAGGAGAGAGGTTATCAATTGAAGTTTAGTGTGCGAGATACAGGAATGGGTTTCTATAAACATCAATACGAGTTGATTTTTGATCGTTTCGAACAACTTGACGCAGCCAATATCGACGGTGTTGGACTGGGTTTGGCAATTACAAAACGTTTGGTGACAGAATTGAACGGAACCATCCAAGTATCTTCCGAGAAAAACGTGGGCTCCCAATTTATCATTACGCTCCCGATAGAACCGTCGCGTAAAATAGAGAATATCGAAGAATCAACACAACAAGACAAAGAGGTGCTGAAGATGGATAAACTGCATGTGTTGCTTGTTGATGATGACCGAGTACAGCTTGCAATGATATCCGAAATGCTTCGTCTAAAAAAGAATCGAGTAGAGGTGGAAGACAACCCTCAAAACGTGTTGAGCATTCTGCGTAACAAAACGTTTGACATCCTGTTCATCGACATACAAATGCCCTATATGAATGGCTTTTCGTTGGTAAAGTCCATACGAGACTCACATCTGAGCAACACCGATCATGTTCCTATAGTTGCTCTTTCCGGCAAGTCTGATATTAAACAAAATGATATCAAAAATGCCGGATTTACTGACTTCTTGATGAAACCCTTTTCATCTTCTGAATTATACTCCATAATTAATAAACACGTCGGTACTCCCTTGGAGCATCATCATGATATAAAAACGAAAGCTTCTGTGCAAGGAATAGATACATTGATAGATTTTGTGCGCGAGGATAGCAAAGCGTCGGTAGACATACTGGACTCATTTATAAAAGATATTTCCACTGATGTCCAAAAACTGAAACGCGCTTTTGAGACACATGATGCTCTTCACGCGTCACAATTAGCACATAAGATGCTGCCTATGATTCAGATGGTTGGAGAAAGAAAATCGGTATCAATTCTTAAGATGTTACAGAAAAAGCAATACACTACTCGCAAAGAGCAGGAGAATCTACTACTCGCATTAGAAAAATATCTTGCCGAAGCCAAGAAACGAAAAGAAAAGTTGTCAAAAAAACACACATCATGATGCATGACATCGGTGAAGCCATAGAAGAATACAGACGTTATTTAGTATTAGAGAAGGGATTGTCTAAAAACACCCTGATGGCCTATATGCTTGATTTAGAAAAGTTAGTAGTTTTTATTCGTGAACACGAGCTAGACTTCAAAGCAATCACGCTATCGGATTTGGAGCAATTTCTGGCTCACCTGAACGATCAGCCAATATCACCACGCTCTGTAATGCGGATACTATCAGGAATAAAATCATTTTTTAGATTTTTGCTCATAGAGGGAGAGATAGAAAATAATCCGAGCGAACTGTTGGAATCGCCCCGAGTTGGTTTGAAACTCCCGGTAGTGCTTTCTGTTGCAGAAATCGATCGAATCCTCGCTGCCATTGATGTCTCTACTATGGAGGGAACACGAAATTATGCCATTATCGAAACCCTGTATAGTTGTGGACTACGCGTTTCAGAATTAATCAATTTACGTTTTTCCGATCTGTTTTTCGACGAAAAATTTATTCGTGTACAAGGCAAAGGAAACAAGCAGCGTCTTGTCCCCATATCCGATACTGCCATCGACAAAATAAAAAACTACCTGCACTATCGAAACAAAATGGATGTCGTAAAAGGAAACGAAGATATTGTTTTCCTCAGTTCGCGAGGACGTGGGGCGGGAGCGGGTATATCACGCACGATGGTCTTTAATTTTATAAAAAATTACTCACACACCGCGGGTATAAAGAAAAAGGTGAGCCCACACGTGCTTCGTCACTCTTTTGCTACTCATTTACTTGAGCGGGGAGCCAATATACGTATCATCCAAGAAATGATGGGACACGAAAAAATTACCACTACAGAAATATATACCCATATTGACCGTAATTTCTTACGGCAAGAGATTATTGAACATCACCCCAGAAACAAGAAATAGATGGAATTTATTTGATTTCGGAATAAAAAACGAAAAAAAAGTATACTTCTCAGCAAGATATTTTATATATTTGTTCATTGAAATAAAAAAACAGATAAATAAAATATAATCGTATGAAATTTGTAGTATCCAGTGCCACTTTGCTTACTCACTTGCAAGCGATCAGTCGAGTGATTCAGTCCAAAAACACATTGCCCATTTTGGATTGTTTTCTTTTGGAATTGAACGATAATAAATTGTCGCTCACCGCAGCCGACAACGAAACACGTTTGGAAACATCAGTAGAAGTTTCCGACACAGACGGGAATGGATGTCTCGCTGTTAACGCAAAGAATTTGCTGGAACCACTCAGAGAACTTCCCGATCAGCCATTGACATTTGACATCAACGACGAAACATTAGAAGTATATATTTACTATCACAACGGCAAATACAATTTTGTAGGTGTCAAAGGAAATGAGTACCCACAGCCCAAAGAACTAAACGACTCAGCTATCACCCTTGATATGGAAAGTGAGGATTTATACGAAGGCATCAACCGCACATTTTTTGCCGCTGCAGATGATGAACTGCGCCCGGTAATGAACGGAATCTATTTTGATATTACAGCCGACAATATTACTTTTGTGGCATCTGACGGACACAAATTGGTGCGTGTGATATCAACCGCGGCTAAAGGCGAAGGACGTTCGTCGTTTATTTTGCCCAAGAAGCCGGCAAACTTGCTCAAATCACTATTGCCTAAGGAAAGTGGAAAGGTGCAAATAAAGTTTGACGAAAACAATGCCTATGTCGTAATGGAAAACTACACCATGGTATGTCGCTTTGTAGAAGGCAGTTATCCTAACTACAATTCGGTTATCCCCACTGACAACCCCAATCAGGTAACACTTGATCGTTTGACAATGCTGAATGCATTAAAACGTGTCGCCGTATTTTCCAATCCGGCAAGCAGCCTTATTAAACTGCAATTGGCTGAAGACAAAATTGTAGTTTCAGCGCAAGACATTGATTTTTTAACCGCCGCAGAAGAAATCATCCCATGTACTTATACCGGAAATGTCATGAGCATCGGTTTTAAAGCGGTCTTTTTAATTGATATATTAAATAATATTCCTTCTTCCGACATTCGTATAGAGTTATTGGATCCGCAGCGTGCCGGAATTATTATGCCTGCAGATGAAGATAGCGAAGACGCACCGGACATGTTGGCACTGCTGATGCCGATGATGTTGAACTAATCAACCCGTAATACATGAAGTTAAAACTAAATAATCCTTTGGTTTTTTTCGATTTAGAAACAACCGGAATCAGTATAACCAAAGACAGAATTGTGGAAGTCTCTTTTTTGAAGATTTATCCCAATGGAAAAGAAGAAATTAAATCGCGACGAATCAACCCGGAAATTCCAATACCGCCTGAAGCTACACAAGTGCATGGAATAACTGATGAGGACGTGAAAGATTGTCCCACTTTTAAGCAGGTAGCCAAATCGCTGGCCCAACAGTTGGATGGATGCGATTTAGCCGGCTTCAATTCAAGCCGATTTGATGTGCCAATGTTAACAGAAGAGTTTTTGCGTGCGGGCGTCGATTTTGACATGAAAAATCGTCGTTTCGTAGATGTGCAAATTATTTTTCACCGCAAAGAGCCACGTACGTTAGAGGCTGCATATCGTTTTTATTGCGACAAAGAATTGGAGAATGCACACTCTGCCGAAGCCGATACGTTGGCGACATACGAGGTGCTTAAATCGCAACTCGAACGTTATCCTGACTTGGTCAATGATGTTGAAGCTCTTTCCAATGAATTTTCGAGTTTTAAAGACAATGTTGATTTTGCCGGAAGAATTGTTTTGAACGATAAAGGAGTAGAAATATTCAACTTTGGTAAGCATAAAGGAAAATCGGTTGCCGAAGTCTTGAAAAAAGAGCCAAGCTATTATTCATGGATGATGGATGGTGATTTTCCTCTTAATACGAAACAAGAACTTACGCGAATTCGGTTAAAACAGATGAATTCATGAGTTGTAATAGAGGTGAAGTTGGTGTGCCGCTATTGCACACGTCGTTTCTGCTTCTTTTGCTTTTTTGCCTTTCCTGTGTAAAAAAACAAACATCATCCCACACCGATGATAGCAAAACAGTGGGCGAAACAGCGATTAATAAGAAAGGACGAAAAGCACGCTTTATTGGAAACTACAATAAAGAATTTAACGATTTACATGCACTGCATATTGTTGCAGCTATTCAAAATGGAATTGAACCGATGGAGACAAGAGCTGATACTACAAAACATAAAAAGAACTTGATGAGACTGCCCGATGAATTGGAACTTTACAAAACAGATCAGTTAACTCACTCAACACCCTTTCTCGTCCCATCTGCCACGCGACTACTGATGGATATTTGTGTCAATTTTCGAGATTCGCTCTATCGAAAAGAGTTGCCCATCTACAAATTGTATCTGACCAGTGTTACACGTACGAAAGAGGATGTGCAAAAATTAGCCAAACGCAATTATAATGCCACAGAAAACTCGGCACACTTTTATGGCACTACGTTTGACATTTCTTGGAAGCGATTTGATAAGTTAGATTGTGATACAAATCAAACGATCCCATCCGAACGTCTTAAATTGGTACTGGCACAAGTGCTTTTCGATTTAAAGCACCAAGAGCGATGTTATGTTAAACATGAGCGTAAACAGGCCTGTTTTCACATCACAGTTCGATAGAGCAAAATTGAATTGATATATAATTCAAAAATACATCATAAGAGCATGTCTCGTTTTTTCGTTTCTCTTTCATATAATGGCAAAAATTATGTCGGTTGGCAAATTCAACCCAATGGGATGAGTGTGCAGCAAATCTTGCAAGACAAACTCTCAACGTTGTTGCGAGATACAATTGAAATTGTAGGAGCGGGGAGAACCGATGCGGGCGTGCATGCTCATAAAATGATTGCTCATTTTGATTGGGGCGGAGAGCCCTTTTCTCTGACCGATTTGATGTTCAAGTTGAATCGGTTTCTTCCGCCGGATATTGCCATTCTCAAAATAAGAAAAGTGAGGCCTGATGCACATGCTCGTTTTTCGGCTTTGTCGCGTACATATAGATATTATATTACACATAAAAAAGATCCTTTTCATGGCGAGATGAAGCATCGAATTTCATTCGATATGGATGTTGATGAAATGAACAGTCTGAGTACCGTTTTGAAAGATTATACAGACTTTACAAGTTTCAGCCGATTACATAGTGATGCTAAAACCAATATTTGCCATATCGAAAATGCCTATTGGGAAAAATGTGGCGATGAATATCGATTTACCATCACTGCCAATCGTTTCTTGCGAAATATGGTGAGAGCAATTGTCGGTACATTATTAGAAGCTCCCAAAGGGCGGCTTGATATTGATCGTTTGCGAAACATAATTGAAGCAAAAGATCGTTCTCAGGCAGGAAATTCGGCACCTGCTCATGCGCTTTTTCTTCACGATGTGACCTATCCCAATGATATTTGGCTATAAAACTTTCAAGCAAAATATTATCGTTCCATTCTATATTTGATATAAAAAATTAAGGCAACTCAAAAAGTTGCCTTAATTTTTACAAAAGAAAATGAAAAGTAAAAGCTTAGTCTTCGTCTTCTGCTTCTTCGTACTCTTTCAAAAGCTTTTCCTGCACATCGGAAGGAACTAGCTCATAATTAGCAAATTTCATAGAAAAAGAGGCGCGTCCACCCGTTAGAGAACTTAACGATGTAGAAAAGTTTGACATCTCTTTCAAAGGCACTTTTGCTTTTAGTTTTTCGAATCCTTTTTCACTTTCCATACCCATAATCATGGCACGCCGTCCTTGTAAGTCGCTCATCACATCACCCATATATTCCCCGGGAACAGAAACAACCACATCATAAATTGGTTCTAAAATCTTGGGACCGGCATTTTTAAATGCCGTGCTGAAAGCATTTCTTCCGGCAAGCATGAATGAGATTTCATTGGAATCGACCGTATGCATTTTTCCGTCGTACACAATCACGCGTACGTCTCGTGCATACGAACCCGTCAGTGGTCCTTGCTCCATGCGCCCCATGATACCTTTGAGGATTGCCGGCAAAAAACGAGCGTCAATGGCCCCTCCCACGATGCTGTTTACAAAAACTAATTTGCCGCCCCAATCTAGCTCAACAGTTTGCACGTCGCGCGCTTGAATTTTATATTCCTGTCCATTGAATTTATAGATTTCCGGCATCGGTTTATTGTCGCTATATGGTTCAACAATGAGATGTACCTCGCCAAATTGTCCGGCACCGCCTGATTGTTTTTTGTGGCGATAGTCAGCACGTGCGGCTTTGGTAATGGTTTCACGATATGGAATTTTAGGTTCTAAAAATTCTACTTCCAATTTGTCATTGTTTTCTAGGCGCCATTTTAGCGTTTTTAGATGAAACTCTCCTTGGCCTGACACAATGGTCTGTTTCAGTTCTTTTGAGATTTCCACAAGCCATGTAGGATCTTCCTCTTTCATACGTGTAAGTGCCTCGTTGAGTTTTTCGGCATTCCCCTCGGCAGTGGCTCTGATGGCCCTTCGATAGCGCGGTTCAGGATATTCTATGAAATTAAACATGTGATTTACACCTTTGGCATTCAGTGTGTTTCCCGTACGCACATCTTTTAGCTTTACGGCAGCGGCAATACTTCCAGCTTGCAGTGCTTCAACTTTTGTACGCATCTGGCCGGTAATGCTGTATAGCTGAGCCAAGCGTTCTTTGGAAGAGCGATTGATGTTATTTAAATCGTCTCCTTCGTGAACTGTTCCGGACATCACTTTAAAATAAGAAACTTCACCAATGTGTGGTTCAACTGTGGTTTTAAAGAAGTAAAGACTAGTTGGGCCATTGGCATCGGGTTTCACTTCTTCGCCTTCGCTGTTGAGTGCCGCGGGCATTTGATCAGGTGAAGGGGCTGCCAGTGACAAGAAGTTCATCACGCGGTGTACCGCCATATTTTTTTCTGCTGATGTGCAGAACAATGGGAATAAACTCTGACTTATCATCCCTTTTTGAATACCGTCAAGCATCTCTTCCTCACTTAGTGATCCTTGATCAAAAAACTTTTCCATCAATCCTTCGTCGTTCTCGGCAGCTGCTTCCAGTAGGACTTGATAGAACTCGCCTGCTTTTTCTTTTTCACTTTCCGGAATTTCTAACACTTCGGGTGCTGTGGCTCCGGATTTCCATTTATACATTTTTTGCTTCAAGACATCAATAATTCCTTCAAAAGTCGGGCCATTGCCGATGGGATATTGAACCGGCACAACCTTGTTGCCGTAGTGTTCTTTTAGGTTTGTGAGTGTGTTGTCAAAATCGGCTTTATCGTGGTCGAGTTGGTTAATTACAAAAACGAGTGGTTTTTGTAATTTTTCTATTTCTCTAAATTGATTTATGGTTCCCACTTCTACACCGCTGGATGCATCAATCAACATCAATGCCATGTCAGCAACATTGAGCGAGGATACAACGCCACCAACAAAATCATCGGAACCGGGACAATCGATAAAATTCATCATTTTGTCTTTCCATTCATATGATATAACGGTTGAGAAAACCGAATATCCATACTCTTTCTCTACCGGGAAATAGTCGCTTACGGTATTTCCGTTATCGACACTTCCACGACGTTTTATGAGACCACATTCGAAAAGCATTGCTTCGGCGAATGTGGTCTTACCTGATCCGGCATTGCCAAGCAATGCGATGTTTTTAATCTCGTTTGTTTTGTAAACTTTCATGACAGAGTTATTTTATAGTTAGAAATTTTGTAATTTAAAAAAAGACTTTGCTAAATATAAAAAAGTGCAAAGCCCCAAAAAATGTTCTATTTGAAAAATAGCGACGCAATTTAGGAAAAACTTACGAAACCATCATTGTTTATTTGTGTGTTATAAAACATATATTTTACACTTAAGATTATTCTGATTTGTAGAGTAAGCATGTTTTATCTTGTCGCCCTAGGGTTGATGATCTTTGTGCGCGCATTATGGGCCCATAGGTGTGCTGTGACTGTCATAAATGATTAATTTAAAGCGATTTCGTGTTGAAAATGTAATAAGATTTCAAAAACACATACGATAAATTTTAAATTTGCACAAAACCGGCTTTTTTTTAACTTTTTAGAAATTCCGAACTTTATTCTTGGTTTATTATCAGCACCTGCCTCTTCGTATCCAGTCCATTACGTTGGCGGGTGGACGCTGTGCCAATAGCTCTTTTTTCATGAAATCCATATAAGGCATCACGTGGCGGAAGAATTCGTAGTAGCCTTTGCAAAGATAATTCAGTCCCGGGTCTCCATATTTATCTTCAACAAATCTATTTTTTGGACATTCGCCCCAGCAAGCGAAAAGTACATCGCATTCGTGGCATTGACGCGGCAGCGAATCAAATTTATCGGCACCAAATTTCAGTTGTTCAGGCGAGTACATCATGCTTGCCAATGGTTTGGTATAAATATTTCCTAACCGATATTCAGGGAAGACATAGTGGTCGCATGAATAGACATCGCCGTTAAACTCCATCACGCCCGCGTGTCCACACGTTTTAGCCATGGTGCACACACCGGGTTGCTCACCAACCCAATTGGCAAGTGTGGCATCAAATAGTTGCACAAATATTTTTCCTACGTCGTGGCGCACCCACTCATCGAATATGGTGCACAGAAAATTGCCCCACTGTTCCGGTGTAACAGAAAATTTTGCCAATTCTGCGGCTCGGTCTTTGGGCGAAGCCAATTGCAACATTTTGTTGTCAGGATTCAATCGCTCTACGATGGGAGTGAATTGTAAGAATTGGCATCCGATGTTTTTGAAAAATCGATAAAATTCTAAGGGATAATCGGCATTAAACTCATTGACAACTGCCATACAATTGAAGTCTACATCATGTTTTTTTAGTAATTCGATGCCACGCATCACACGATGAAATGATGGTCGGTCCATTTGGTCGCGGCGATATTCGTCGTGAAACTCTTGTGAACCATCAATGGAGATTCCAACCAGAAAATTGTTTTCCTTGAAAAATTGGCACCACTCATCGTTGAGCAATGTGCCGTTGGTTTGAATGGAGTTTTCAATTTGTCGTCCTCGTCCATATTGCTTTTGCAGAGCAATGGCACGTTGATAAAACGACAGCGGGCGCATTAAGGTTTCGCCACCATGCCATGTAAACATAATCTGTGGCATGGTTTGCGATTCGATGTATTCTTTTATGAATCTTTCGAGCAGTTCTTCGCTCATCACATGGCGCTTGTTTTGCGGGTAAAGAAGTGCTTTTTCGAGATAATAACAATAGTCGCAGCGCAGATTACACAAAGCCCCTATGGGCTTCAACATTACGTAAAGCGGTTTGGCAAATGGAGCAAAGGTGGACATAAGAATGCTGGTTAATATTGTATTTATTTTATTTAAATGTGTCGTCGTGAGTTATCCACATCAGATCATCTACAGCAAAACCATAATTTTTGGCAATTTTCAGATATTCTGCTTTTACATCTTCCGGTATCGTCTTTTCTCGCGAAAGAATCCATAAATAACCAAAATTTTGTCCTGCAACGAGAGAATATTTATACGCTTTGTCAATGGCAATGACGTTGTAACCGGAATAGAACGGACCAAAAAATGATACTTTCAACATCGCCGTAGATTCTTCTTTCACAAATTTGGCTTTGCCTTCCACCTCTTTCCATTTCTTTTTCTTGGTGTCGTATCCGGCGTTTACAACCTTGATTGTTCCGTTCTCTTTTAGTGAATAGCGCGCCGTTGTGTTGTTCATATTACGCTCAAAACAGTTCTCTAAGCGCGCAATTTCGTACCAGCGACCTAGATATTTCTCTTTTTTAAAGTTACTTCCCGCTTTTACGCCTTTCGGAATTGAAGAACAGGAACTAAAAATGCTTATCGACAACATGATAAATAGTAGGGAATGATGATAAAAATGTTTCATACAGAGAAAAATAAAAAAGGGTAAGCTGACTATATCGCGCCGCTACAACCAAATACCCTTGCTTCGATCAAGACCTGGGGGATTCAATGGGAGCTGGCCGTATAGGACTTACCCGACCACAAAGATAAGACATTTTTTTTATTTGTAAAACTTATCAATAGATTTTTATCATTCCATCTCTTTTTCTATCTTTGTACAAAGATAATTTTATATAAATGAAAAAAACAGGACATATCAAAAATTTTAACCATCATGAATGTAGTTGATAGATTTATTAAATATGTGAAGATTGACACACAATCAGACGAGAACAACTCGCAAACACCGAGTACGCAAAAGCAATTTAATTTGGCGAAAGAGGTCGAAAAAGAGCTCGAAGAGATGGGTTTGCAAGACATCTCGCTTGACAACAAATGCTATTTAATGGCCACGCTTCCGGCTAATACCGACAAGAAGTTGCCAACCATCGGCTTTGTCGCGCATTTTGACACCAGCCCCGATATGAGTGGAGAAAATGTCAATCCACGAATCATCAAAAATTATAGTGGCGAAGATATCGTACTCAATGAAAAAGAGCAGATTGTGATGAAACCGGAAGACTTTCCGGAACTACTGGCTCATAAAGGAGAAGATTTAATTGTAACAGATGGTACAACTCTTCTGGGTGCCGATGACAAAGCCGGCATTGCTGAAATATTGACAGCCATTCAATATCTTATTGACCATCCTGAAATCAAACACGGAAAAATTCGCATCGCTTTTACCCCTGACGAGGAGATTGGACGTGGAGCCGACCATTTCGACGTGAAAAAATTTGGTGCCGACTGGGCATATACGATGGATGGAAGCGAAGTGGGAGAGTTGGAGTATGAAAATTTCAATGCCGCCGCGGCAAAAATAACCATTCAAGGGCGCAACGTGCATCCCGGATATGCCAAAGGCAAAATGATAAACGCGTTGCATGTGGCCAACGAATTGGTGCAAATGCTGCCGGTGAATGAACGTCCTGAATTTACTGAAAAATATGAAGGTTTTTTCCACTTAGTCGGACTTAACGGAACGGTAGATGAAGCCTCTCTGGCATATATCATTCGAGATCACGACAGAGAAATCTTTGAACAACGCAAACAACAAATCCAACAGGCTGTGGATTTCCTAAACAGTCGTTACAACAATCGGTTGACGCTTGAACTGAGAGACCAATATTACAATATGCGTGAAAAGGTAGAACCTGTAATGCATGTAGTGGATTACGCCTATAAAGCGATGCAAGCCGTAGGTATTGAGCCGGTTGTAAAGCCAATTCGCGGCGGAACAGATGGGGCACGCTTATCTTACATGGGATTGCCATGCCCAAATATTTTTGCCGGCGGACTCAACTTCCACGGACGCTATGAGTTTGTACCAATTCAATCAATGGAAAAAGCCGTGAAAGTGATTGTGAAAATTGCCGAACTTGTGGCACAACAATAAAAAATAAAAAACAATACTTACCATATTATTAAAAAAACAAACGAAAAAACATTATGAAAAAAACACCATTTACAGACACACATATTGCGCTTGGCGCAAAAATGCACGAATTTGCAGGTTACAACATGCCGATTGAATATACAGGAATTATCGATGAACATCTTTCCGTAGTGAATTCCCTAGGAGTATTTGATGTTTCTCACATGGGTGAGTTGTGGGTGAAAGGCCCCAAAGCATTGGAGTTCTTGCAAAAAGTATCAAGCAACGACGCTTCAAAACTTGAACCGGGAAAAATTCAATACGCTTGCTTCGTTAACGAAAACGGAGGCATCATCGACGACTATCTTGTATATTGCTACGAACCACAAAAATATATGTTGGTCGTGAATGCAGCCAATATTGAAAAGGATTGGGCGTGGTGCCAAAAGCAAAACACGATGGGCGCGGAACTTGAAAACGGTTCAGGACACATTGCACAGCTGGCTGTTCAAGGACCAAAAGCTACTGAGGTGTTACAAAAACTGACAGAATTTAATCTTTCCGAAATACCTTATTATACATTTAAGGTGGGTAAATTTGCCGGAGTGGACGATGTAATCATTTCTAACACAGGCTACACAGGCGCCGGTGGATTTGAGCTCTATTTCTACCCCGAATATGGAAAGAAAATTTGGGATGCAGTTTTTGAAGCGGGCAAACCTTTCGATATCAAACCTATTGGTTTGGGAGCACGAGACACATTGCGCCTCGAAATGGGATTTTGTCTCTATGGCAACGATATTGACGACACCACAACGCCTTTGCAAGCAGGTTTGGGATGGATAACAAAACTTATCGACAACAAGCCCCTCATTGGCAAAAGCATTCTTGAGAAAGAAAAAGCAAATGGCGTTGAACGCAAACTGTGTGGTTTTGAATTGAAAGATAAAGGCATTCCACGTAAAGATTATGAAATTGTAAACGAATCGGGAGAAATTATTGGAAAAGTTACTTCCGGAACCATGTCACCATGCTTGAAAAAAGGTATTGGGCTGGGATATATGAAACCTGAATATGCCAAAGTGGGAACAGAAATATTCATAAAGGTACGCAATAGAAACTTAAAAGCCGAAATTGTGAAACTGCCTTTTAGGAAATAAAATTATCGCCGGGAGAGACAATGTCCTTGTATATAGGAAGTTCTCTTCCGGTTTTTTTTATTTTCTATTTGCTCTATAGCTCCATGCGTGTAGTTTGCAGGGCGTTTTGTTGGAAATTTATCAAAATTGTTAATACTTTTGTAGAGTTTTAGAAAATCAATATTACCCATATCATATTAAGAAATAGAAAAAAGTAAAGCTATGTTTAAAGATAAAACGATTGTATTTACATCGGGTACATTCGATATGTTTCATTACAACCACTTGCGCATGATAAATTATGCGCGCAGTTTGGCCGATATTCTTATTGTTGGAGTCAGTACCGATGAACTGGTGATGTCCTATAAAGACAAACCCATTATCCCTTTTAATGAAAGATTGCAAATTATTGAAGCATTAAAAACCCCCGATATTGTCATTCCCCAACACACGCTCGACCACACAGAGATTGTGAAAAAACTCAATATCGATGCTTTTGTTGTGGGCGACGATTGGTATGGAAAATATGATTATTTAAAGGAACTAGGAGTGCAAGTCTTTTATTTTCCGTATGGTATTGGTGCTTCGTCCACCAATATCAAAAAAACCATTTACGACACCTACGAAGCAAAACTGCAAGTGCAGCAAAAAAGCAAACCCGTGTCGGTAAAAGATATGGATAAATGAGAAAAAAAATATTGATTACCGGTGGCACAAAAGGCATTGGTCGTGCCGTCGCGGAATGTTTTGTGACATCGGGATACGATGTGTTGCTTACGTATGCTTCTGATGATAAACATGCGCGTGGTGTCGCCGAAAAGTTACGCTCTATAAATGCGCAATCACAAATTGATGTCCTGAAAGCTGACATCACACGCAAGGAGTCTATCAATACCATTCACACATATTTGCAGACACACAGCATTAAGCTGTTTTCAGTGGTGTTCAACGCCGGTATCACATATCGCGAACCGTTTGAAACCATGACATTACCAGAATGGGAGAAGATATTCTTTGCACACATTCATTTTCCGGTTTTTTTGATTCAACGTATCTTGCCCCAAATTGAAAAAGAAGGAAGTGTATTATTCACCGGCTCTATGATGGGCGAATATCCTCACGGTACTTCACTGTCCTACGGGGTAAGCAAATCAGCCGTGCATGCTTTGGTAAAGAATTTGGTCAAATTCCTTGCACCCTATGGCGTACGAGTCAACGCGGTAGCCCCCGGATTTGTTGAAACCGAATGGCAGAAAAATAAACCCGCAGAAATTAGAAAAAATATCGAAAGCAAGCTCGCTTGCGGTCGATTTGCTTCACCCCAGGAGGTGGCACAAACATTTAAGTTACTTTTGGAGAACGACTATTTTAATGGGGAAGTAATTCAGATGAGTGGCGGATACGATTATCGATAACCGGTTTCAAGGGAAGAGTGACAGGAATAAAAGTGAGAACAAAATAAAATATATGAAAAAAGAGGAGTTTTTTCGTTCATTAAAATCAATTGAGACTGAAAATATCATTGATCGAGTTTTTTATCGTCCGTTAGGTTTTCGGATTGCATGGTCGCTTAAAACAACGAGAATCACACCCAACGCCATTACGATAATCTCTATTTTTGTAGGAATGGCAGCGGGCATTTTCTTTTATTTCCCTTACAATATATCGTTTGCTTTGTTGGGCATTTTGGCACTCATCAGTGCCAATACTCTAGATTGTGTCGATGGTCAGTTGGCACGCCTTACCGGCATAAAATCCGAGATTGGGCGTATACTTGACGGACTTGCGGGTGATATATGGTTTGCATGCATTTATTTGGCTTTTGCTTTTCGTTTAAATGCACAATTCGATACGTGGATTTTCTTTGTCGTTGTTGTGGTTTCGGGTTATTCTCACATACTGCAAGCGGCAATAACCGATTATTATAAAACGTTGCATCTCTTTTTTATCAGCAAAGATAAAGGACGCGAATTTGAGAGTCATCATGATGTGAAAGAACGATACGAAAAAATGAAGCCGGGCGTCAGCAAGTTTTTTTCCTATTTTTATATAGGTTACACAAAAAAACAGGAGAAAATGACACCACAATTGCAAAGTCTCTTGCAATTGCTTCGAAAAAACTATGGACGAGACATTCCGGAGAATATTCGAGTTGCTTTTCGTAAGAAAAGCAAACGTTTGATGCCGATGATTGACTTGCTTACGTTTAATGGTCGTTCCATCGTGCTTTTTATTTCGGTGATTGCCAATATTTTGTGGCTTTATCTTTTCTACGAAATTGTTGTTCTTAATATCGTTCGATATACCATCATTCATAAACACGAAAATATTTGTAAATCATTTTACAAAGAGCTTTTTTTATGACACGAAGAGCAAAAATTATACGAAATATGTTTTTTTTCCTCGGTGTGTTAGCACTAGGATTTATGATATATAAAATTGGATTACAAACGATTTGGGATAATGTGCGACAATTAAAGTGGTGGTTTTTAGTTGTCCTTTTATTATGGGGATTTGTGTACGTAATAAATGCCATTTCGTTTCACACCATCATTCGCGATGGAAGTCCGGAGTCTAAAAAAATCCGCTTTCTAAGGACACTTAAATTGACCATTAGCGGATACGCCATCAATACACTGACACCCTTCGGGTTGCTGGGCGGAGAGCCTTATAAGGTGATTGAATTGGAGCCGGTTTTGGGAGTTCAAAAAGCCACTTCCTCCGTTTTGCTTTATGCCATGATGCATTTTGTGTCTCATTTCATTTTTTGGATGGTTTCCATCCCATTGCTTCTTTTTATCGTTCCTGTTATTTCATTGACATTGAAACTGATATTATCTGCCGCGGCTGTTGCATCCATGTTGTTGCTATATTGGTCGTTTACGGTTTACACAAGAGGATTTGTCAGTCGAGGTTTGTCATTGATTAGTAAACTGCCACTTCTCGGGAAAAAAGTACGTCGATACAAAGCGAAGAATATGGAAAAAATAGAGCAAATGGATGAATTAATTGCTGATTTATACAAAAATAGGAAAAAAGACTTTGTTTGGTCCCTGTCTTTGGAGCTGGTTGCGCGTTATATTTTATGTTTTGAGGTTATTCTATTTTTATCGCCTATCGGTGTCGTGATACCTTATTCTAAAAGTATTGTGATAGAGTCTATTCAGTCTATGGTGGGAAATTTGTTCTTCTTTATGCCCCTTCAATTGGGCGCCCGTGAAGGCGGTTTTGTCTTGGCGTTTGGTATCCTTTCCATTCCGGTGGCAAATGGCGTCTTTCTGAGTTTGTGCAAACGTGTGCGTGAGTTTTTTTGGACACTGATTGGTTTAGGGTTGATAAAAATTAAACCGGCAAAATAATCTTCTTCAAAACGTCAAAATTTCCTTTTTATGCGATCTCTATTCGTTAAATTGTTAAGGTTCTAAAAACAGTGTTTAATCCCTCTTTTTTATTCTATTTTTGTGCCTGATAAAATTTTGAACAGAGAGACAGATGATAATTAAACGTAAGATTTTTCTTATTATTTTAATAATGGGTACATGCCGTCTTTATGCTGAATTGTCGCCGGCAATTGAAGTTAGAGCCGTCTGGCTGACAACAAATTATGGACTGGATTGGCCACACAATCGTACAAGCGTAGAGGCACAAAAACAAGAATTGAGAACGATTCTTGATAAATTAAAGCATCACAATTTCAACACCGTTTTTTTTCAAACACGAACACGTGGTGAAGTGCTCTATCGTTCGCGTATTGAACCGATGGCGTCTGTCGTTGCCAAAAGTAAAAAGGGAGAGCCTTTTTTTGACCCGCTCGCTTTTGCCGTGGAAGAGTGCCACAAAAGAGGATTGGAATGCCATGCATGGTTTGTCACTTATCCCCTAGGCGATAATCGTCGAGTTCGGCAGCTTGGCAACCAATCCGTAGTTAAAAAGCACCCCGCTATCACAAAGCAATTTAATGGTGAGTGGTATCTTGATCCGGGAAATCCTCAAACAGATGAATATCTTCTATCCATGATAAAAGAGATTGTAAATGGATACGATATCGATGGCATTCATTTCGACTATATCCGTTATCCGGACAGAAACGCTCAATTTCCCGATCACGATACCTATCGGCTGTATGGCAAAGGTGAAAACAAATTGCGATGGCGTCGTGAAAATATCAATCGATTGGTGACAAAACTGTACACATCGGTCAAGCGACAAAAACTATGGGTGCAAGTGAGTAGCTCCCCATTGGGTCGCTATCGTGTCGTCAATGGTAAGGGCTACGGATGGACTGCTCTTGAAACCGTGCATCAGGACGCGGCGACTTGGTTGAAGTCAGGCAAACATGATGCCCTCTATCCGATGATGTACTATAAGGGACAGCTTTTTTATCCCTTTCTTGATGATTGGATAGCGAATTCAAACGACCGAATTCTTGTGCCGGGTTTGGGGGCATATCAAATGATTGAGTTGGGGTGGAATAGAGGAGAGATTACCAATCAAATTGATTATACCCGAAGAAAAAAAATTGCCGGACAAGCCTATTTTCGCGCCGAAAATATTTTGTCAAACACGAAAGGTATTTTGTTCTCATTGAAAAGCTACTATCATTATCCCGCGAAGCTGCCAGCCATGACATGGCTGCATGCAACGCCTCCATCCGGCGCGTGTGACTTGACGGCTGAGAAATTTGCCAATGGCGTGTTTCGTCTTCAATGGAAAAATCAGGACAAGCATGCACGGGTAACTTACAATGTCTATCGTTCTGAAACGGATACTTTCTCGTTGGACAATCCCAAACAGTTATTGGCTACAGGGTTGCGTAAACCAATGTTTGAATTCATTCCAACCGATAATGACAAAGCCTATTATTACACAGTAACTGTAAGTGACTCATATCACAATGAGAGCGATACCTGTTTTGCCGCGTTCTTTTTTCATTCAGATATTATTAAATAGATGGTTGTTTTTTACCCAAAAAAATAAAATTGGAATAATGAATGAAAAGTCACAAAAAAGAGATAAATTTGTGGTATGGAAAATAATCTAAATCAAAAATTGAGAAAACAGGTCAAGGAGGAGTTTGAAAACTATCTTGTGCAGCACAAATATAGGCGTACTCCGGAGCGCTTTGCCATTCTTGATTATATCTATACAACAAAAGGGCATTTTGATATGGATTCGTTGTACAAATCCATGATAAAAATGAATTTCAGAGTGAGCAGGGCAACCCTCTATAACACCATTGAGCTACTGTTGGAATGTAAGCTGGTGGTCAAACATCAATTTGGGGGCAACATGTCGAAGTATGAGAAAGCTTATGGAAACGAAAATCACAATCATATCATTTGCACCACTTGCGGACAAGTTTGGGAAACAAAAGGCAACAACTTGACAGAATCGATGCAGCCTAAGAAAATTAGACGTTTCACGGTAAACTATTATAGCATGTACATCTATGGTACATGTAGCAAGTGTTCATATGCAAAAAATAAAAAATTAAAGCGAACAACGCGAAAAATAAAAAATTAACAGAGAACAACAATATTGATAGAATGAAAGTAGATGTAATTTTAGGCCTGCAATGGGGAGACGAAGGCAAAGGAAAAGTAGTGGATGTGCTAACGCCTAACTATGGTTTAATCGCTCGTTTTCAAGGAGGACCAAATGCAGGACACACATTGGAGTTTGAAAATCAAAAATATATTCTTCGTTCCATTCCTTCGGGAATTTTTCAATCCGAAAAAATAAACATCATCGGTAATGGGGTTGTTATCGATCCGGCACTTTTCAAAGAAGAGATTGATGCTCTCGAAAAATCGGGTCACCCACTCACCGATAGGCTATTTATTTCTAAAAAAGCACACCTTATTTTGCCGACGCATCGCTTATTGGATGCAGCACTCGAACAGGCAAAGGGGAATTCAAAAATTGGCACTACCGGCAAGGGAATTGGTCCTGCATATACCGACAAGATTGCACGCAATGGGTTGAGAGTAGGAGATATATTGCACAATTTCGAAGAAAAATATAAAGAGGTTACCGAGCAGCATAAAAAAATGTTGGACTTTTATCAGTTTTCATACGACTTAGCACCGTTGGAAGAAGCATGGTTTGCCGGTATTGAAAAGATGAAAACATTTTCTTTTATTAATAGTGAACACTATGTAAATCAGCAGTTGGCAGAGGGAAAAAGAGTGTTGGCAGAAGGAGCACAAGGCTCAATGTTGGATATCGATTTCGGGTCCTATCCATTTGTTACTTCGTCAAACACTGTATGTGCGGGCGCATGTGCCGGTTTGGGCGTTGCCCCACAGAAAATAGGAGACGTGTTTGGAATATTCAAAGCATATTGCACAAGGGTAGGAGCCGGTCCATTTCCAACCGAACTGTTTGATGAAGTGGGACAGTCGTTGCGTGATAATGGACATGAATATGGCTCTGTAACAGGACGTCCACGCCGCTGTGGGTGGATTGATTTAGTGGCTCTTCGTTATACCATCATGCTCAATGGAGTTACCAAACTTGTGATGATGAAAAGCGATGTACTTGATACGTTCGAAACCATTAAGGCGTGTGTTGCCTATCGTGTCAATGGCGAAGAGGTAGAGTCGCTGCCTTTTGATATTTCTGAAAACGTTGAGCCCATCTATGTTGAGGTTCCCGGTTGGCAAACCGATATGACGCGAATGCAAACGGAAGATGAATTCCCTGAAGAATTTAATGCTTATTTAACATTCTTGGAAGAGGAATTGGGTATTCCCATAGCTATCGTTTCTGTGGGGCCTAATAGAAATCAGACTATTATTCGATAACTTTTTATCGCTAGTCTAAAAAATATACTCAGATAAGGACAAGTTATTATAAATAATTAAAAAATACATATTATGGCTTTAATTTGGTTTCTTTTGATTGTGATAACTGTTGCCGGAGGGATTGTACAGGCGAGGCTGCAAAATCGATTTAAAAAATATTCACGTATTCCTTTGCGCAACGGTATGACCGGAAAAGAGGTCGCGGAAAAAATGTTGCATGATAATGGGATATTTGATGTTCAAGTGATTTCTGTTCGTGGACGCCTGACAGATCATTACAATCCTGCAAATAAAACGATAAATTTGAGCGAACCCGTATTTGCGACAAACAGTGTAGCCGCCGCCGCGGTAGCTGCTCATGAGACAGGACATGCTATTCAGCACGCCACGGCGTATGCCCCTTTGCGCATGCGATCGGCGATGGTCCCGGTCATATCCGCAACATCAAAATGGATAATGTGGATTCTCTCGTTGGGAATCATTATGCTCGAATCTTTTCCTCAACTTCTGCGGTTTGGCATTGCCTTGTTTGCGCTTACCACCGTGTTTAGTTTTGTTACGCTTCCCGTTGAGATGGATGCCAGTAAACGCGCTCTTCGATGGTTGCAAAGTGCAGGAATAACCGATATGAGCAATCATGCGCAAGCGTCAGAAGCGCTCAGATGGGCAGGATACACCTATGTGGTGGCGGCACTTAGCTCCTTAGCTACATTAATTTACTATATAATGATTGCGATGAGCGGAAGAAGGGATTAAACAAATAGTGCATTCTTTAAGATAAAAAAATAAAAGGCGGCAACTTTATGCTGCCTTTTGTTGTTAAAATAGTGCATATAAAGAATTGAATAGATGAAAACTATACTAATTACAGGTGGCTCGGGAATGGTCGGACGTGCTCTTTCCAAACTGCTCATCGCAAGGGGTTATAAAGTGATTTGGTTGAGTCGTGAACGCTTTGTAAAAGCCGAAATTCCTCGCTATCGCTGGGACTATCATAAAAATGAAATTGATTCCGATGCATTGCAACAAGCCGATATAATTGTTCATTTAGCCGGCTCAAACCTTGGTGAAGGCGCATGGACACGAAGAAAAAAACAGGAGATTGTTGAAAGCCGTGTCAAAACAGCACAATTGATATTACAGACACTCAAATTGCAAGACAAGAAACCGGAGGCATTCATTTCCGCGTCTGCCGTTGGTTATTATGGCATAGAAACTTCTGAAGCTATTTTTAGTGAAGAAGATATGCCACAAGAAAGTGATTTTTTAAGCCGCACCTGCCGAAAATGGGAAGAGGCGACATTTGAATTTAAGGAACAACTCAATATTCGCACAGTGTGTTTAAGAACCGGAATGGTGCTTTCGCCTCACAGTGAGGTCATACAACACATGCTGTTACCCGTGCGTTTTGGACTGGCCGCGCCACTGGGTAATGGGAATCAGTATCTGAGTTGGATTCATATTGATGATTTGTGTCGGATCTATTTGACCGCTATTGAAGATGTTAACATGCAAGGTGTTTACAATGCTGTAGCACCAACACATACAACCAATGCGCAATTTATGAGAACTTTTGCAAAAACACTTAACAAGCCATTCTTTGTACCCAAAATTCCCGCTTTTATACTTCGGTTAATTATAGGCGAAGCTGCGCAAATGATGCTTAAAGGAAGCCGCGTGTCAGCAAAAAAAATAGAAGATTTCGGTTTTACATTTAATTATCCATCGGTCGGTGAAGCGTTGCAGGATGTAGTAAAAGAGATTTAACTGACCCTTAGAAGATATAGCGAGACCTTTGCAAGCAACCATTTTTCATCGGTCATGACTTTTTCGCTTTTTTTTAATTTCAACTGAAATTTATCCAGTTATTTTTATGACTTGAATCATCTTTTTCTTGATAATTTCTCTTTTTTATTGACTATAATCCTTTAAAAGAATGCTTTTTTCACTCATTGCTTTCATTTTGTCGCTAATTGACACACCAAAGCCCGGAACTCATTTTAAATTGTAACAAATGGCTTCCAAAATGTGTTGTGTGTGCATCTTTTCAATGCCTCTGTATCGTGCTACTCCCGCACCGAACCAATGCTTCATGCCCCCAAAAGTGTGCTCTGCCACATAACGTGTTTTGCTCAATAATTTGTTGAAGGCCTTCTGCCAATGTGTCAACGGGCGATTCCGATGAGTTTTGTGTTGTATCCTGTTTTTAATCTTCCTCTCTTTAAGCAATTGCTCGTTACGCGAAACTTTATATCCTGAAACCTTTGCACGACGCACCTCTCTTATGAATCAGTGAACATCCTATTTTTTAAGCGAGTGTAAGAGCTAAACCTAAAGAAATAATAAATAAAACAGCCAAATAAAAAGAGTTTTTCCTTTTTTTATTACATTGAATTTATTCCTTCCTCTTGCCTAAAAAAACGGCATTTGTTAGTTCAACATATAGAGAATACCGTGCAAAGGTTTCATTGAGATTAATTTTTACTTTTTTTCTTGGGAATCATACTTAGAATAATTAGTGAATATTTTCCTCTAAGATAATCGTTATTAGGGAATCGAACAGGCGGATTGGTGTTTATTATGCTGATTGTAAATAAATTAAATTAATGCTATGTTTAAAATTTTTCAACTCTGGATTCGCATAACTTATTTATACGTAGTTCGCAGGAGTAGGTTTAATTACTAAGCGATACAAATAAAAAATGATTATTTTCATCGCTGTTGCGATAAAAATCTTTATTTTTGTAGAAATAAAAAGTTTTTCAAAATCCTCAAGCGAATGCCACATAAAAGTTTAGTAACCATCAACGATTATTCCAAAGAAGATATCTTGCGCATTTTAGAAAGCGCAAAAAAGTTTAAACAAAATCCCAATCAATCACTATTGCAAGGGCGTGTTTGCGCGACACTTTTTTTTGAACCTTCTACGCGTACGCGTTTGAGTTTCGAAACCGCAGTAAATCGTTTGCGTGGTCGTGTTGTAGGTTTTTCCGACTCTGCTACAAGTAGCTCCACCAAGGGCGAATCGCTAAGAGATACCATTTTGATGGTGAGCAACTATACCGACATCATCATTATGAGGCACCACTTAGAGGGTTCGGCGCGATATGCTTCGGAAATATCGCCTGTGCCAGTCATCAATGCCGGTGATGGTGCCAATCAGCATCCTACGCAAACGATGCTTGATATATTCACGATTTACGAAACACAAGGGACATTAGAAAATCTCACAATCACTATTGTGGGCGATTTAAAATATGGTCGTGCCGTGCATTCCTTGATTCAAGGAATGTCCTATTTTAATCCCTCATTTAATTTTGTGGCACCCGAAGAGTTGGCAATTCCTGAGAAATATAAAATGTTTTGTGACGAAAAAAATATCCCCTATCGTGAATTTGTGAATTTTAATTCTGAGGCCATCAACAGTGCCGATATTTTGTATATGACGCGTGTACAACGCGAACGATTTACCGACTTGATGGAATATGAGAAAGTCAAAAATGTGTATGTCTTACGCAATAAAATGCTTGATAATTCAAAAGATAATCTAAAAGTCTTGCACCCTCTACCGCGTGTGAAAGAAATTCATCAAGATGTGGATAACAATCCCAAAGCATACTATTTTGAACAAGCAAAAAACGGAATGTTCACGCGCCAAGCAATTATTTGCGATTTGTTGGGAATTTGAAATGGAGAGCAGATCAGCTCTATATGTGTAAACAGAAAAGTAGTATAAAAAGCAAAAATAAATAGAGGTATAAATATATCATGGGCAAAGAATTACAAGTTGCAGCGTTGAAAAACGGGACTGCCATCGACCATATTCCGGCAGAGCAAGTTTTTAAAGTGGTCGCTCTGCTGCAATTAGATAAGTTAAGCAACAAAGTTACTATTGGCAACAACCTGAAAAGTCAAAAAATGGGAACTAAAGGCATTATCAAAATTGCCGATATGTTTTTTGAAGAGGATGTTATTAACCGCATAGCTTTGGTCGCACCGCGTGTTAATCTTAACATCATAAAAGATTATGAAGTGGTAGAGAAAAAGAAGGTTGTTTTGCCTGATGTAATTCATGAGATTGTTAAATGCAACAATCCAAAGTGTATTACAAACAATGAACCAATGACGACAAAATTCCATGTTATCGATAAAGAAAATGTGGAATTGCAGTGTCACTATTGCGAATTGAAAATAAAAAAAGAAGATATCGACCTACAATAAGATAGAATAAGAACAAAATGAAACAAAATCGCAAACCGTCCACCCTCATCTATCCATTGCCTGCGGCAATAATTTCGTGTGGAAGCACGCCTGAAGAGTACAATATCATTACTCTTTCGTGGCTGGGAACCATTTGCAGCCAACCACCGATGTGTTATATTTCGGTGCGTCCTGAACGTCATTCACACGCGATCATCACTCGTAATCGCGAATTTGTTATCAACCTCACAACCGAGGAGCTGACTGAAGCTACCGACTGGTGTGGTACATATAGTGGTGCAAAATATAACAAATTCAAGGATACGAATTTGACCCCGGGCAAAGCTTCAATTGTCCATGCACCAATTATTGAAGAATCACCATTATGCATTGAGTGCCGTGTGAAAGAAATCATGCACCTGGGATCGCACGATATGTTTATTTCTGATGTTGTTAATATACTTGTTGATGAAAAATATGTAGATACAAAAACAGATAAGTTCGATTTAGAGAAAGCAGGGCTGATGGTCTATTCGCAACATAATTATTATGGCATAGGCAGACATTTAGGAACTTCCGGCTTCAGCATTCAGAAAAAAAATAGATAGTCATGCGCCTTTACAAATCAAAGAAACACCAACAACTCTCATTCATCGTGATGGCATGTCTGTTGTTTTCTTTTCTTCAATGTAGGGGAGTGGTTGATGGAGCCAATAAAAAAGACACAGATAATCAAAACTCAAAACAAATGCGATTATTTTCAATTTTCAAAACACCCGAACAGGTGAAAAATCTCTCTGTAAAAGAGTTTAAAGAGACTATAAAAGACCCGGATATACAACTTGTTGATGTTCGCACATTAGAAGAGTTCAATGCAGGAACAATTGATGGAGCTATTCAGATTGATGTCTCTTCGAGCAATTTTCTTGAAAAGGCACAAAAAGAGTTGGATTCGTCAAAACCGGTTGCCCTATTTTGTCGTAGCGGTGCACGTAGCATGCACGCCGCGCGATTGCTTGCTAATAAAGGCTTTCCGGTAGTCTATAATCTAAAAGGAGGAATTATCGCTTGGCGATAATTTTTTTACTTCTTTTTTTGCGAATATCAAACTGTGTGTGTATTTTTGTGTGCACTAATTTATTTTGAACACAATTTTTACAGAATACAATTACACTATGCTTACAAAAATTTTAGCTATTTCCGGAAAACCCGGACTCTACAAACTCATTTCAACAAACAAAAACTTAAATGTAGTTGAATCACTCCTTGATGGCAAACGATTGCCTATGTATATGCAGGAAAAAGCTATCGCGTTGAGCGATATCTCCATATATACAACCAAAGATGATATACCGTTGAGAGAAGTATTTGCCAATATCAAAACCAAAGAAGAAGGAAAAAAAGTATCCATTGATACCAAGAGTGCCAACAGCGTTATCTTTGACTATTTTGAAGAGGTGTTACCGGATTTTGATAAAGACAAAGTGTACGCATCAGACATAAAAAAACTGCTTAATTGGTACAATATTTTAATAGAATGCGGAGTGGATTTTGAAAAGATAGAAAAAGAGGAGAATGGAGAAAAAGAGGACGATACAGAAAAGAAAAAAGAAGACCACAAATAAAAATCTAATTTATTAGCCCCAAAAGATGAAAAATCTGCTAATTCGAACCATTTCCGGGACTGTTTATGTTGCTCTTATCCTGGGAGCAATACTGGGTGGCGAATTTGCTTTTACGATAATTTTTGGATTTATAATTTTTGAGGCACTTAATGAGTTCTCTTCTGTAACCAAACATGATAAAAGATTTTCTATCTTCAGTTTGATCAATGCAATTGCAGGTGTTGTCATTTTTTATACGGCCTATCTATATATCAAAGAAATGTGCCTGTTTGCACTTCCTTCAACAGCCATCGCCTATCTTATTTTGCTCTTTGTTTTTTCCATCTTTTTTTCTAAACCTAAGAGTTTTCATTCCATTGTTTACGCTGTTTTTGGGCAAATATATATTGTTATACCATTCATTCTGCTAATGTTGATGCAATATCGATTTTCGGCAGAAAATTTATTTCATAAAAACCAACTCGCACTTGCTGTCTTTATTTTTATTTGGATAAATGACACGGCTGCTTTTTTGGTTGGTTCTTTGCTAGGAAAACACAAATTAGCTCCTCGCATATCACCTAAAAAAACAATTGAAGGTTTTTTTGGAGGAATTCTTTTGTGTGCTGCAGCTGCATTTCTTTTGAATTATTTGTTTGCCCCATCTTCCCTTATATTTTGGATAGGTTTTGCTGTCGTCGTCTCGCTGTTGGCTACATTGGGTGATCTGTTTGAGTCAGTTATAAAGCGTACCTTCAACGTAAAAGATGCCGGTAAAATTATTCCCGGACATGGGGGGGTTTTAGACCGGATTGACAGCTTGCTGATGGTAATTCCCGGTATTTATTTATATCTAATGCTCCTTGGGATTTTTCGTTAAATTATCTCTTTTGATATCTTTTGGAAATTTGAACAAAAATTTAAACAATTTGTTTATTTGATAGAAGCAAACCGTACGAAAATTAGATATCCATTTTGCTGTATGGGTGATATCTACAGAATTTAAAGGTTTTGAAGTCGTAAAATCAATACTTTAAGTTTCTACAAAGGAATATTAAACAAACAATTAATACCACTAACATATGAATAAAGAAACTATAGGTGTCAATGCCGGAATAATCTGGAATTTATTAAACAACAACGAGGCATGGAATTTTTCAAAACTGCAAAAGAAATCAGGATTGAGTGAGAAAGAGATCTATGCTGCCATTGGTTGGCTTGCACGTGAGAATAAAATAGAAATTGAAGAGCGAGACACAGGCAATGACCTCTATTATTTACTCATTGAATACTATTTTTGATGCCAAGTGGGATAGAGCTTACTTTGCCTCTTTATCCGTAGTTGTATAAAATTCTAGTGAATTAAAATTGAATAATTTTGTTTGTTCTTAGGGCAAAATATACGACTTTTTGAAAGGAAAAATTGTAGAACAAAAAAAGGAAGAAGCGCGATGCTCCTTCCTTTTTATATCCCATCAAACATGGATTGATTTTTTTTATTTTTAGAATCGATATCCAACCGAGAGATAGATATTTTGGTTTTTGATGTTTCCTTTGTCTTGCGCGACATTGGCCAAGCCCATATCCCAACCTAAGTCAAAAACCATGGGGCCAAATTCCGCGCCGGCACCTAAGCCTAAACCGGCATCAAAACGTTTCATAAGTTTTTTGTCACCAAAAACATCAGATGATTCATCACTTGCTTTTTTGTCGCCAACGCTTACCGTTGTTTTAACTTTTCCGGCAATTCCATATGCCAAATATGGACCGGCATGGATGAAAACTCGTGTTGAGGGGGCAACATCAAATTTGTATGCAAAATGAATAGGTACTTGCAAATACATAGGACGAACGGTATTGGTGCCTTTAACACCTAAAACACTGCCTTCATATTTTGCACCTTTTGTGGTAAAAAACAATCCGGTTTGAATTGCCATATTAGGCATAAATTCATAGTCGGCGGCAAGCCCTACATGTCCACCGACCAACATGTTTTTATCGGTTATTTCGTCACCAACAAGGTTTGAAATATTCAGTCCGCCTTTAATGCCTAATGATGTTTGTGCACTTACAACTGCTGCAATGGCTAGCATCGCCATCAGTAAAGAAATTTTTAATTTTTTCATAATTTAAATTTTAATATTAGTAAGTTAGTTCGTTTTAAACTGTTTTATTGTTGTGTAATATTACTTATTTTATAATAACATGTATATTCTCTGTTTTGTTCAAAAGCAATTTTAAGAAAAACTTTTTACATCTTTGAGGTGGCAAAATTAAATATCAATTTCTGTCTTACTAGAGAGAATCTCGCAAAAAAAGATAAGTGAAAGGCTTTTTTAACGATACTTTGCCTCCATAGACCTTTTTTTTAGATCTGTTCCAAAATTTTCAGTAATAAAAACTTGTTTCTATATATAGCAAAGACACGAAAATGGTGTGTTGAAAACCTCATTTGCCGTTTCTTGGATTTGCTCAGATGTGATTGCTTCAATACGAGAAGAAATAGCATTAAATGAAAGAATGGGGTTGAAGTGAAGAAAGTTTTTTGCTATTGTAAGAGCCACATTTTCGTTGTTTTCCAAGGCAATCCCCATGTGTCCAATCCATTGTTTTTTTGCCAGAGAGAGTTGTAGTGGTGTTAGAGGAGTTCGTTTTAATTTGTCAATCTCTTTGTTGATCAGCTTGATGCATTTTTCTTTGTCTTTTGTGTCGCATGCAAAATAGATATAAAAAAGTCCGGTGTCGGTGTATAGTACAGCGTTTGTCTCTACATTATATACTAAGCCGTGCTTTTCGCGAAGCGAAGTGTTTAAGCGACTATTTAGACTACCACCACCCATAATGTTGTGAATCAGATATAACGGAAAACGACGGTCGTGATACATATCATAGGTTCTGCAGCCCATTATCACGTGTGTTTGTGCCGTTTGTTTTCGGATAATATCAGTTATTGGTTCGTTTGGGGTTGGCGGAATTCGCCTTTTAGGAGTATACATGTTTTGAGTGGCTGCGGAAAAATATTTTTCTGCCATGCGCACAACTGTACTAAAAGGTGTTTTTCCGTATGAGAAGAAAACCATCTTTTGGGGTTGATATTGGCGTTCTACAAAGTCTCTAATTGCTTTTTTATCAATGTCGCAGAGTGATTCCGGCGAGCCTAGGATGTAGTGTCCCATATCATGTTGAGAGAAAAGCAGGTTTTCAAAATCATCATATATAAGCTCTGCCGGTGAATCGATGTAGGCGTTTATTTCATCTAAAATCACTTCGCGTTCACGTTCTATCTGTTTTTCAGGGAAAATAGAGTTGAAAACAATATCTCCCAACAACTCTGTTGCTCGCGAAAAATAGGAGGTTAGAAATGTCGCGTATATAAACGTTTCCTCTTTGGTTGTGTATGCGTTAAGCTCGCCACCAATGTTTTCCATTCGATTGGCAATGTGGTGTGCTTTGCGTCTTTGAGTGCCCTTGAAAAGAAGATGTTCCACGAAATGCGCCACGCCATGTTCTTCGGGATGTTCATCTCGCGAACCGGTATTGACCACAATGCCACAATAGGATATTGGTGAGGAAAAATCACAGTGAATCACGCGTAGTCCATTTGATAAAGTTTGAGTTTGATAGTTCATGTTGGTGGATGGTTTTGTTATCTTATCGTTTCATATAGTGGTGTCGCTGTTCGGGCGTAAGCTTTTCTATGGAATATCGAAGCATCGTACGTGGCATTTTAGAGGCATGAGTCTCAAGAAAGTCGGTAAGTGTTTTTTCGTTTTGTTTTCCCACTTCTCGCAGCATCCATCCGCACGCCTTGTGCATCAAGTCGTGTGGATGCGTTAGGAATAGCTCGCATAAGCGAATCGTGTCTTCGAAATCGGCTTCTTTTATAAAAGCATGCGTGGCAACCATGGCAATGCGTTGTTCCCATAACTCTTTTTGAGCCAATTCATATAAAATGTCTCGTTTTTTGTCTATAAGCCACGTGCCAACAATATTTTTCGCGGATACATCTACTAAATCCCAATTGTTGATGTGTGCTGTGTTGGCAAGATAAAGTTCATATATTTCATGTCGTTTGATTTCATTTCCATTCTTAAATTGATGCACCATAATTATCAAAGCGCAGTGCCGGCAATCATGAATTTTGTCTTGCAATAGTTTTTTTATCTCGTTAAGAGGAAGATTTTTATATGAGTTTGCAACAGAACGAATTTCGGGAACTGTGGCCCCTACAAATCGGTCGCCTTCGCCATACTCTCCTTTGCCTGTTTTGAAAAAACGAGCGGTGCGCGCCGCTGTTTCAGGATTTCCAAGTTGGAGAATTTGTTTTTTTATCTGTTCTGCTTTCATCATTTACAAAAAAGTTAATTGACCTTTGACACAGGATAAGTGCCTTCATAGAATCCAATGATATTTCGCACCATTTCTTCAGACATTTTTATGCGGTCTTCTTTAGTTTTGGTGCCCGCATGGGGTGCCAGTAGCACATTATCTAATGTCAGCAGTTCGGGTAGAATATGCGGTTCGTTTTCAAACACATCCAATGCTGCTGCGTATATTGTTTCGTTTTTTAATGCCGCAGCCAATGCTTTTTCGTCCACCATATTGCCCCGTGCCGTATTGATAAATATGGCTGTTGGCTTCATCATTTCAAGTTCTTTTTTGCCTATCATGCGAATGGTTTCGGGTGTCGAGGGGGCGTTAAGTGATATGTAATCGGAGGTTTTCAGCAGCGTTTCAAGACTGACATATTGTGCGTCATATTTTTGTTCTATATCTTTGGGCAATCGATTTCGGTTGTGATATTGAATATGCATTCCTGATGCGACGGCACGTCGGGCAATGGCTTGTCCGATACGTCCCATTCCAATAATGCCAAGCGTTTTTCCGAATACGGACAATCCGCTTTGTGCATAAATTCCCCAACTGACACCTTCCGAAGTGCGTAGTTTGCGGTCATAAAAGCCAATTCGTCTTCCGGCAGCCATCAAAAGGGCAAATGCAAATTCAGCTGTTGGTTCTGTGGTTGAGTTGGGAGTATTGGTTACCGCGATTCCTTTTTTTGTAGCATAATCTACATCAATATTATTGTAACCAACGCCATAATTGGCAATTAATTCCAACTTGTTGGCATTATCCATGATCTCTTTATCGGTGTAGAAACTGAAATTTGGAACAAATACTTCAAACTCGGGAATTATTTCAATAATTTCTTCTTTTGTAAAATAAGATTTTTCTTGTGGCGAAACAATTTCATATTTCCCATTCAGTTCAGTCAGTCCTTCCGATAATAATCGATATCCTAATAGAATTTTTTTCATAGTGTATATTATATCAATAGTTCGTAAAGATTTTAATTAATATGCTGATAATCAGTAAAATAATTGTCAAAATGTTTGTGTGAGTTGCTGAAAATCAGTGTCTTTGTAGGTAATTTCAAGACTTATAAGATGTGATTTTCAAGACTTACAACTTAAATAAATTTCAGTATCGTTCACTTTGCGAACAAAGTT
>JAEZZZ010000080.1 GCA_023418255.1 Bacteroidota bacterium | reverse complement strand
CCGGGAATGACCAGATACAAAATAAGCGTCTCCATAAGGAATGATTTGAAACTTTTGTTTAACTTCGTAGTTAGTTCACCAAGAACATCACTACAGATACCTCTATATTGGTTAAGTATGCTGGTTCTATCCATCTTTATTAGGTTTTGATCAGCTACAAAGATACTGATAATCAGCTGCTTAATCATCTTTTTTGTGTTAAACTATGTTATGTAAATCATTGAATTTTAATTGGTTAATTGAATATTTACCGAAGTATTAAGAAAAACAAAAAGAAGATGTGTTCAAAGGAATGATCAACAAAAAATTAAGAAAAAACAGAATATTTAGTGAAATTCGTATCATTGCAGCCATTCGGGAAAGGCTCCAAGAGCGTTTCAGTGAGCATTACATAATTTCATAAGCAGTAAATTGCCGATAAATATTTCCCAAATCTGAATCTTGATGGCATTACCCGTTTTTACCCATAGAGGTATCTGATTATAAAGTTATGCTTCAAATTTTTGAACAGTGCTTCTATTCTCATTTCACACGTTCGCTCCGCCCGGACAAAACACAGCAGGTTTTGAACAATGCGGCAAAGGCATCATCTGTTGCGAGGAGCGTAGCACGAAAGCGCGGTCGCTATTGTTGCGACACTTGAAAACGCTTCAAGCGGTGATCATCCCTGAATTCTTGGCTGAATTTAAGAATTTCTGACTTAGAGATTAAATCTATTTATTAGTTGTCCTAACATCGGCTGTGCGATACTGTGTACTTTTGTACATGGTTAGGGTGTTTTTTTATTTTTCAAAGTAAAAGTAATAAAAAGGGCTGAACTTCTATATGAAATCAGCCCTGCTTTTCACCTAAGTAAAAAACTTTTATCTGATAGTAGTTTTACTGTGTATCAATATCTATCTCTACGTTGGTAACCACCACCGCCGCGATTATTGTTGTTGCGGTAATTTCCTTCTGCACGTGGACGTGCAACAGAAACTGACAATGTGCGTCCATCGTATTCGGCACCATTAAGATCGTCAATGGCACGTTGTCCTTCTTCGTCGTTCATTTCAACAAAACCATACCCTTTAGAGCGTCTTGTTTCTCTGTCTGTAATAATCTTGGCTGAGGATACTTGTCCGTAATCCTCAAAAAGTTCTTTTAAATCGGCTTCGCTAATTTGATAGCTTAAGCCAGCTACAAAAATATTCATGAATAAATGTTTGAATAAAAAATATATAAATTGTATTTGCAGAAGAAATCTGTATCAGAAAGGTTAAAAATAACTTGTCATGCGATGAAAAGAAACTAATAAACGGTCTGCTATAAAAAACTAATGCGATGCAAAGATAGTAAGAATATTCGAACTTTTACTATCCGTTTCATTTTTTTGCACATTTTTCTTAAAAAAAGATTTTGAGACCATTAACCAACTCAAAACAGAGATATAAACAACTCAAAACAAATCTATTAATTAAAATGCACAAAATCAAATAAAATCTACTGCAATGTAAAAATTATTTTTAGCGAATGCATGATGTTTGTTTTGTCAGCATTTTCGCGTAACACAACAAATACAGTGTCATATCCGGCAATGGTTCCCATAATCCCCGAAATATTGGCAACGTCAATATCACGAGCGATGCCTTGTGCATATCCTTCCGGTGTTTTTATCATTGCCATTTGTCCCGAAAACTCAATATTCATAATACCTTGTCGCATGAAAGGCGACATCATGCCACGCTTTTCAGATGGATTGGTTTGCAAACGTTTCGATGGCAGCCGATAAACATAACGCCCCAAGTCGTCGGGAGTTTTGGCGATTTTCAACTCTCTAAAATCGCGAGACAACGTGGCTTGTGTCACCTCAAAACCCCTTTCTGCAAGAATTTGCAATAGCTCTTCCTGACTGTCAATTACCGATTTACTTACAATCTCGGCAATTTCTTTTTGTCTCTCTTTTTTATCCTTTTTTATCATCCTCTATTTTCCACCAAAACTGAACACCACCGGAATGGCTGCCGGCGATGGAACAGCCTTATTGCCAACCATTACTTTGGGCCACAATTTCACCGTAATATCGGTTTTTTCTGATGTAATACCCAAAAATGAGCGCATCTCTCTTGCCACACGATCTTTTGAGTATCTATTCATCAATTCTCTCAGGTCCACCGCCATAGAGATAGGCAATTTGGCTGTGGATCCCGGTTCGATGCGAATGGGAATATCTAATTTGCCGGTTGTAAACTCCATTTCGTTAATAAGAACGGCATAATCCAGCGCATTAAGAAAAGCCGCCGATTTGTTTGGATTGCTTACATCCATATTGAGTGTCATATTAAAGGGAATGGTTTGTTTGCTTGCGCCCGACAATACCGTTGCAATATTCGCGAGGTCCAACATCGAAAATCCCGACCCGTCGCCCAGATTCATTCCTGATAGTTGGATGTCGGTTATCGAATTGTACTTATAATCGCATTGCGAAAGAGTGAATAAGCCACTAACTTGATTCAATACATCACATCCTGTTAATAACAGGCAGGTTGAAAGTAAAAGAATTGCTTTTTTCATTTGATTTATATTTTTTATTGCGTTAGTTAGTCTGTTTTATATTTGTGACTAAAAATTAGCGAATAGTTATCATCGTCGCACCAAAACCATATTCTTTGAACGAGGCGTCTTGGATGTAACACGATTTATATTTTCTTTTGAACTCGTTCAACAAGGCATTTTTAAGCACTCCGTTACCTTTGCCATGAATAAATACAATTTTTCGATTTTTTCGAGAACGATTTTCCTGCATCACTTGGTTGAATTTACTCAATTGATATTGCAAAATATCGGCATTGGTCATTCCGGCGGTTGTGTCGAGAAGTTGATCAATATGTAGATCTACTTCTATAATATCTTTCTCTTTTTTTCTTTTTATTGGTTGCTTGCGCGGACGTTTCGACGCGTTTTCTTTCTCCTGTATGGCACGCTGCAAATCGGCGGCCGAGACAAGCATTTCACGCTCCGGAACATCATTAACGACAAGATGATATATCAAAGCCGATTCATCGAAGTAGTCGTTTTCCTGAAAAGTGTGTAATTTGTAAAACTTTGTTGTATCGATGCGCAACTCGACAGAATAGGGTGTTTTAAACCGATACGATTTGTTGTGTTTGAAAGCGATAAACTGAACGCATACTTTTTCTATTTCATTGAGTTGTGAAGAGTCAAACTCTTCTAAAAACATTTTTGTGTTTGGTTCAATCGTGCCATTATACCGACTTATCCAAACATCATTTTCTCTACTCATATAATTGAAAAACAGATAGTAGTTGCTATCATTCACCAAAAAAGCTTCATACGAAGTGTTGGTTATTTTTTTTGTATCTGTCGGTAAATATGCAATACAGACGGTTATTTTCTCCCCCTCCTTTGTCTCTATCGCTATATCTTGGGGCAACAAAACATCGTCCACTTTCGGAAAAGGTTTTTGCTCCGTTTTTTCATTTTTTTGCGGTATATTATCTTCGGCAGCCAATTTTTCATTATTTGTCTGCTCCATTGCAATACATTCCGAAATCAGTACCGGCACATCAAAACCAAATTCATCCTCCACAATAACCATGTTTTTGTTGAGAAATCCTTTGACTGTTCCTCCACCTACGGAGTTTAAGAATCGAATGCGGTCGCCTACATGTAGCTTATTCATTGTAAATCTATTTTTATAACCATACCCTTTCTTATCGTGCAAAGATAAAAAAAGGTTTAATATTGTTAGACCTTTTCTCGCCATAGCATAATCCAAGCAAGCTTGTCTTCTGCACATTTAGATTAACGAAAAAGTTGTTCTATTTTACAAAGTTGACTATTTTTGCCGAAAAAATCCATTAATATTATAAAAAAATGCGGATCAAGACAATTAAAAAATGAAAAAAAGGGAGATTGAAACAATACCTATCAAGAACTTCAGCTATGAACTTCCGGAAGAAAGAATAGCCAAATATCCTTTGCGGCAAAGAGACACATCAAAGTTGCTCTGTTATGAAAACGGGGCTATTTCATCGGCAACATTTCATCAACTGCCCGGACTAATTCCTGAAGAAAGTTTGCTGCTTTTCAACAATACGCGTGTTATCCATGCTCGATTGCTATTTCAAAAACCAACCGGAGCGACTATTGAGGTGTTTTGTTTGTCTCCATGCGCGCCGGCAGATTATACGTTGAATTTCAGTTCACACGAAGCGTGTGTGTGGCACTGCATGATTGGCAATGCAAAACGTTGGAAAAACGAGGCGCTCAAAATGCATATTGAGACCCAACAGGCAAATCTCACCCTTACGGCAGAAAAGGTGGGTGTCAGTAACGAGGAAACATTGGTGAAATTTTCATGGAACAATCCGAATGTCTCTTTTTCCGAAGTGTTGGAATTGGCGGGAATACTTCCCATTCCGCCCTACATGAACCGCCCTACGGAGGAGAAAGATAAGGAAACCTATCAAACCGTCTACGCGCATGTTGAAGGCTCAGTAGCAGCACCAACAGCCGGATTGCATTTTACGGAAAAAGTGCTTCAAGAACTGTGCAAAAAAAACATCAAAACGGCAGAAGTAACGCTGCATGTTGGTGCCGGAACATTTAAACCCGTAAAATCAGAAAATATTGGTGAACACAGCATGCATACCGAGATTATTTCTGTATCACGAAAGACCGTTGAACTTCTTGCCAACAATAAGAAACCACTTATCGTTGTAGGAACAACTTCGATGCGAACAGTAGAAAGTCTTTATTACATCGGCAAAAAATTGGGTGATAAAAAAAATGAAATTGAAAGAGAACTCTTTGTTTCGCAATGGGAGCCATATATAAATACAGTAAACACTTCCCCAAAAGAGGCACTGCGAAACATTTTGCGCCACATGCAAGCAACAGATCAACAAAGACTTGTTGCGGCGACACAAATCATGATCGCGCCCGGATATTCGTTCCATTATACGGACGCCATTATCACCAATTTTCATCAGCCTCAAAGCACATTGCTGCTGCTGATTGCCGCCTTTGTGGGCGAAGATTGGAAAAAAATATACAATTATGCGCTTGAACACGATTATCGATTTTTGAGCTACGGAGACAGCTCTCTTTTGTGGCAATGCAGACCATAATTTATTTATTCCGGAAAGAAGAATTTTCTAAAAGGCACAAAAAAAATAGTTAAATCTGTTCTTTTTAAAAGGATAGTGCCTATTTTTTTCGTATTATTGCAAATTAATAGATTATTATTATTTACGGTGACAAAAAAGATTCTAAAAATTCTATCCATTATAATTATTTGTATAGTATTGCTCAATATTATACTGGTATTATTGTTTTCTATTCCCGCTGTTCAGCATAGTGCGGCAAAATTCGCCCTAAAAAAGCTGAAACCGATTCTCAAAACAGAGATGAGTATTGAAAAAGTACGCATAAAAATGTTCAATACGGTGGAACTAAAAGGGATTTATCTGGAAGATCAGCAAAGGGATACGCTACTGTATGCCGAAAAACTTTCCGCCAAGGTTCATCTTCCGGGTTTACTCAAGAACAGGTTAGACATTCACCACATTTCGATGGATAATTTCACAGGCAAAGTAAACAAAAAAAAGCCCGAAGCACCTTTTAATTTTCAATTTATTATTGACGCTTTCGCAAGCGACAAGCCCAAAAAGAAGAAAGAAAAAAAACCGATGCATATCGGCATTGACAACATACAACTGACAAGTGGAACACTTCGGTACGATGTCGATTCGGAACCCGATACGCCAAATGAATTTAATCCGAATCATCTATTTTTGCGAGATTTAACGCTGATTGGCGGTCTGCAGTCATTGGATATGAAGCGACTGAAAGCGAATATTCTTACACTGCGTTTTCACGAAGTACACGCCGGGCTCACAGTCGATGATTTTCAAGGGATGATACGCTCAACCGACTCACGACTATGGACTAAACGCCTAGAAATAACCCTCAACGACTCACATTTGAATGTTGCCGATGCAAGTTTCGACCTCGAAACAAAACAATTTTCGATAAAAGCGAAAAGCCAACAGATAGAAGCAAAAGATGTCGCCATTTTTGCAAAAGATTTGGCACATTTGAATAAAACCTTGACTTTTGCTGCCGATTTGGAGGGACGTTTGCCACAAGCCAAAGTGCATCAACTCAGAGCATCCTATGGAGATCAGACGCGCCTGTCAATAGAGGGATTTATTGCCGACTACAACAAGGTGAATAATTCCGATATGAATATAGAAATAAAAGAGTTGAAAATATCACCCGAAGATTTGGAGGCATTTATCCAAATCGGCAGCAAGGAATATGTTTCACCCGAACAGCTCAACGCGTTAGGAAATATTGACGCGCGACTGAAAGCAACCGGGAAATTAAAGCGTTTTCACTACAAAGGCGATGTTCAAACCAAACAAGGAGCCCTAACGCTTGCCGGTGAAGGCAAAGTGGATCAAACCGGTAAAGGACTTGGATATACCTTCGCCGGACCAATAAAGGCTAACAACATCCGCTTGGCTTCCATTTTAGGAGAAAGTATCGGACTTGGCGATGCAACGCTATACGCCGACACCAAATTGGAGAAAGTTCCCGGCAAGGAGCCCATGAGAATTGCTGTTGATGGCGAAATAAAATCGTTGGTTTATAAAAGTGAGCTGTACAAAGATCTTCACTTCAATGGCATTTACAAAGGCGACTCTATTGTTGCCCAAGCCAATTTGAAGAACGAGGATAACGATTTTTCAATTTCCTCAAACTTCTTTCTTGGCGACATCAAGCGGTTGATTGTGAAAGGAGATATTCGCAAATTAAATTTGAAACCTTTTGTAGAGGACAAATGGGAAAATCCTTTTCTATCTATGCGCATGGATGCCGATATGAAAGGACGAAACATAGATGAAATGACGGGAAATATATTGATCGACAGAACATCTCTCTACGACGACAATTTCATTTATAATCCCGGAGCAATTCAACTGACAGCCTCAAATGACACGGAGAAAGGAAAAAAAATAGAAATCTCATCCACCATACTGGATGGAGAAATTGCCGGCGACTACTATCTGTCAACCATTGCAGATGAACTGATTCATGCTCTGCAACCACATCTGCCATCGCTCATAAAAAGAGATGAAAAAAGAAAAGAAAAACCATTTAAAAACAACTTCAATTTCAACCTTCATCTAAAAAACACGGAAGATATTTCCTATGCGTTTGATCTGCCCTTCTATAATGTAGAGCCGGGTAACATATCGGGCACAATAAATATGATCGACCATCAAGCCATCCGGCTAAATGCTCATTTGTCGCGATTCATGGTTGGCAAGAATGACATTCGCGAAACTCGACTAGATGTTCAAACATCGGCCCTTGCGGACATTAAACTTGATCTTAACAGCTACCTCGTTCAAGATAACGGTCACATCAATGCCAAGCTAAATACGAGAGCTCATGCTAATTCGTTGATGAATAACCTCTTCTTCAACGTTCAAAACAAAGTCACAAAATCCAATGGAGAGCTACAAATAGCCCTAGGGCTCGACAGAGACCACCGCGACTCACTTCTCGTCAACATCGAAATATTGCCGACAAGCATTTCATTCAACAAAAAAAATATTCTATGTCGTCACGCAAAAGTACATTATACGCCTGAAAGCATAACGATCAAGAATTTTGGCTTGCAACAAGAAGACATGCTCCTTTTGGGAATCGAAGGCGTTGCCTCGAAGAGGCAAGAAGACAAAGTGCGTGTTTTTTTCCAAAATACCGATTTAAAAACCATTCTTGCCGCATTTGATATCACCAATTTCGAGGGACTCATCAATGGAGATATCATCGTACGCCAAGCATTGGACAAACCCATTATCTATACCGATGGTTTACGCGTCAACGACATTATTGCCAACAACGATACCGTGGGCGACTTTACCATTGATGCCAATTGGGATAGCAAAAACGAGGGTATTATGCTTGATGCCTATCTCACACAGAATGCGAATACTCCTTTCCATGTTAACGGATTTGTGCCTAAAAACGAAAAGACCCAAAAGTCGATGAAAGTAAAACTCAAAATGCGGGAGTTGCCACTCAAATTGGTTCAACCTTTCGCCGAAACAGCTTTTAGCGAACTATCCGGGAACATCAACTGTGAAATCAATGTTACCGGAAATATTTCAAATCCGATTGCCGAAGGCTGGCTTGGAGTAGATAAAGGAATCATGAAAGTGGCATATACCAATGTTACCTACCACATTTCCGACACCATCCGAATTACGAAGGACAACATTGGTTTGCACAATCTTGTGATACGCGATAATAACAACCACACGGCACTCCTAAACGTAAAGTTGTCGCATAGCAACTTTGGCAAACTCGCTTATGAAGCAAATATACACATGGACGACTTTCTACTGTTAAACAATGAAATGCGAACCGACCTGATTGCGTACGGCAACCTGAAACTGAGTGGCGACATCAAAGTAATTGGTTCTTCCAAAGGCATTTTTGGCAATGCCGATTTATATAACAGCAGCAAATCAAAAGTAATGATTGAATTGCCACAAACAGCATCAGCAAACGAATATAAAGGAATCATATACATCAACACTCCCGAGCCAAATGATTCGCTATCTTTCCTCATCAAAGATAAAGACAAGAAAAAACGGATAAACACTCGCAATGAAAATGCAATTCCCATTCAATTTCGTGCCAATGTGGAGCTTAACCCAATGTTGGAAGCAGGTGTTCTTATTAACCCTACCACCGGCGATGCCATAAGATTGAATGGAACAGCAAAATTAAACGTGCGTTTCGACTCCAAATCAGAACCGGCGGCACGCATCTACGGCGACTACATTGCACAAGATGGAAAATTCAAATACAACATACAAGGCCTGAAAACAATCGACTTCAGAATTAGAGAGGGAAGCACCGTCACCTTGATAGGCAATCCGTTGAGCACACGCTTTAACATCACGGCCTATCATCCGGTCAATGCCGACCTATCCACATTAAGCGAAAGTTTTAAGACAGATATAAAAAATACGCGCGTAACAGTAAACACCATCTTAAACGTGAAAGGCGACCTTGACGAAATAAAATTGGATTATGGCATCGAACTGCCCGATGCTCCCAGCGACGTGCAGCAGAAAATGTCCAGTTTAGTAAGTACGCAAGAGGCAAAGATCAAACAATTTGCATATCTGATCATGACATCCAGTTTCTATTCTGCCGAAGGTGCCAACAATGCCGTTTTTGGAAACAATTTTTTCACACAACGCGCGACAGGAGTACTCACAAAAGGACTCGACGCCCTCTTTGCCGCGGCGCTCAACGACAACTGGTCCATAAGCACCAACCTACAAAGCGAAGACGGAACTCTAGACAACGTACGCATGGGCGTAGATGTTTCTACACGATTGCTCAACGACAGGCTGCGTATCCACACCAATTTCAGCTATGGCGACAAAAACTCTCTATCGAGCCAGCAAACATTTATGGGCGAGTTCGAGGCTGAATATGATATTAACAACTGGCTGATGTTAAGAGCGTTCAATCGTGCCAATCAACGATTTGAACGACGCGCCCCAACCACACAAGGCACAGGAATTGTGGTCACAAAAGAGGGAAAAACATTCCGTGAACTGTTCCGATTCCGAATAAAAAAGAAAGAGGAGAAAAGAGTAGATGATGAATAGATAGATAGATAGATAGACAAACAACGAATAACAAATTCGATTAAGGTATTATAGGGTAGAAGAATGAAGACTAAGACAAACAAATACACACTTTATCTTATGGTGGCATTGTGGATTTTCCTTACGGGATGCGACGCCACGAAACATGTAGCCGACGGCAGTTACCTGTTAAATAAAGTAGACATAAAGACCGACACCAAAGGCGTGGGCAAATCGGACTTAAAACCCTACTTGCGACAAAGACCAAACTCTTCTGTATTTCTACTTGGAAAGGTGCGACTCCACATGTACAACATAGCTGATAACGACTCTACATGGCTCAACCGGCAACTCAGAAAGTATGGCGAGGCCCCCGTGATCTACAGCGATCGATTGACGGGCTTGTCCATGGAGCAACTGCGTCTGCATTTGAGCAACAAGGGCTTTTTAAACGCGGAAGTGGATACAACGGTTTTCAAGAAAGACAAAAAGGCACACGTTACATACCATATCACCGGCAACACCCCATACCTTATTCGCAATGTTAGCGATACCATAAGAGCAACCGATACCACCATTTACAAAATTCTTAAAGAAAACAAAAAACTGGACTTCATTAGGGAAAACGCTCGCTTCGACCTGGAAGAACTGGAAAAAGCACGCGTTAATATGACAGCAGAGATACGCAACAACGGCTATTACAATTTTTCAAAAGAACACCTTTACTACCTGGCCGACACCTGCGTAGGCAACCATCAAGTGGATATAACCCTCGGGTTAAACAATCCCACAGACAGCACAACACATCAGCGATTTCGAATAGGCGACGTGTTTGTTTTCAATGGTATTGACCCACTGATCTTAGCAGATTCCAATCGTCACTATTTGCTGGATACCGTATTGTACAGAACCATCCATGTGGTGTCCACAAAAAAACAATTCCTCTTGCCTCAGGCTATTTACTACAATACCTTTATACGTCCCGGAAGATTATTCTCCGATAAAATCATCGAACGTACTTACTCGTCGCTTAACACAATGGGCCCCATCGCGCAAACTGCGGTCACACTACACCCCATTATACGAAACGACTCCAATTTTTTAAACGCTGACATCACCATCGCACCGGGAAATCTTCACTACATGCAATTTGGGCTTGATGGCACAAATACTGCCGGTGACCTCGGTATCGCGAGCAACGTAACATACGAACATCGAAACATATTCAAAGGTGGGGAGCAGTTGCGCATACGCCTCAATGGAGCGTACGAGTTTATAAGTGCCAGTGACAGCACCAATTTACTCGAACAGAGCTACTATGAATATGGCTCAGAGGTATTTCTATCGGTTCCACAGCTGCTGCTGCCATGGCTAATGAAACGACTCAAAGACCAACCGTCAGCCTCTACAGAGTTTTCTGTTGGAGCAACCTTTCAAAAGCGCCCCGAGTATTTGCGTCAGTTTTTTCACATGTCGTCAAAATTCCAGTGGGCACGAATGGACTGGCGCCTGATGAATGTTGTGAAACCTCTTGCAATCACCTATGTACGCATGCCATGGAAATCTAAGCGGTTCATCGATCATTATCTGAACGAGGATCTGAACCCCATTCTAAAAGCCAGCTACGAACAACAACTCATCGTACTTAGCTCCTATGAAATAGCCTATACTAATATCCATTACAACCACTTTCCTAAATTTCCTTTCAGAATTCGTGCCGGAATGGAAGTAGCCGGACATCTACCACGCCTTGTCTCGGCAGTGGGCGGAAGCCACATTGGAAAAAGCGGAAAGCAAGAAATTTTTCGCATTCCATACGCAGAATATGTGAAGGGTGATTTTGATTTTGCACCCTCCTACTCTTTTGATCACAAAAATGTACTTGCCGCACATATAGCCATCGGTGTGGCATATCCCTACGGCAACTCCTCCATTTTGCCGTTTGAAAAACGCTATTTCTCAGGTGGCGCCAACAGTGTTAGAGGATGGAGTACACGCACGTTGGGACCGGGCGTTTATAATAGAGAGGTAGAAGGATATGACTTTGCCCGAAAAGTGGGCGATATTAAATTGGATATGAGCATAGAATTTCGTCGAAAACTCAACAAACTGTTTGAACTAGCCACATTTGTCGATGCCGGGAACAATTGGACAATCAAAAACTATGAAGAACAACCCGGCGGATATTTCCGTTTCAACTCATTTTATAAAGAGCTGGCATTAGCCTACGGATTAGGCTTACGACTAAATCTAAATTTTCTTGTTCTTAGACTCGACGCCGGCATGAAAGCTCACAACCCGGGACTTCCCAAAAATGAACGCTGGACTATATTTAAACCTCAATTTAAAAGAGATTTTGCACTCCATTTCGCCATAGGTTATCCATTCTAAACGCGACGCAACTTAACGAATGAAAGCCTGACAACACTAGACATACACTGTCTCATTAAAGAATATA
>JAEZZZ010000029.1 GCA_023418255.1 Bacteroidota bacterium | reverse complement strand
GACCTCCGGAACCCTCACTTTTTGATTGATGGGGGCTTGGTTCTCTGAAATGAAAGTCTCAATCGCGAAAAATCTGCGATTGAGACAACTGATTTTACACTTTTATAGTTTTAGCGGACAGCAATATTATTTTTTATTCTCAGATGCATTTTTCGAATCAGACTTTCAATGTTTCTCCTTCTAAATGTAAATTTCTAAGGACTGACTAGATAATTTTAATTGCCCACAATTTCAATGAGCAATAGTGATAGGAAATATCTTTTGTTTTTGAATATTTGTATTGTTTTGAAAAATAAAATGCAATTTTTAAGGGAAATCTCTTTGTTTTTTTCTTGTTCATTACTCTTCAAATTCTTACATTTGTGGAATACAATCGTAATCAAAAAAACAGAGCACAATGAAACCAACGTTATTTGTCTTGGCGGCAGGCATGGGAAGCCGTTATGGAGGATTGAAACAGTTAGACGGTGTTGGACCGAGTAGCGAAACCATCATGGACTACTCCATTTACGACGCCATTAACGCCGGATTTGGAAAACTTGTATTTGTAATTCGCAAATCGTTTGAAAAAGATTTTAAGGAGAAAATCGTAAAAAAATATGCTTCACGCATTCCCGTTGAAGTAGTTTTTCAAGAATTGGACGCCCTTCCGAAAGGATTTACATTGAATCCTGGTCGTGAGAAGCCATGGGGAACCAACCACGCAGTTATGATGGGGCGTGGTGTTATCAACGAACCGTTTGCCGTTATTAATGCCGATGACTTTTACGGACGTGAAAGTTTTCAGGCGATGGCCGACTATTTGTCCAAGCTAAACGATAGCAGAAACAAGTACTGCATGGTGGGTTATCGTGTGGGTAACACGCTTTCCGAAAGCGGAACAGTAGCACGCGGCGTTTGTGAAACAGATGCAAAAAATAATTTAACAGGAGTTGTTGAACGCACCCAAGTAAAACGTGTCGACGGAAAAGTGAGCTATAAAGATGAAAACGATGAATGGGTCGCCATTGATGACAACACGCCGGTATCGATGAATATGTGGGGATTCACACCCGATTATTTTGACTATTCCGATGAGTACTTCGTTGATTTCCTAAATAAAAACAGTGATAAACCCAAAGCGGAATACTTTATCCCGTTAGTGGTTAACCGTTTGATTATCGAAGGAAAAGCACAGGTAAAAGTACTTGACACGCCGGCTAAATGGTTTGGCGTTACTTATGCCGATGATCGTCCCGATGTAGTTGAGAAATTGCAAAATTTGGTCAATAAAGGCATCTATCCATCGCCACTGTGGTAACTACGAATAACATTCGACTTGTAATCAATAACTAATGATAGAGATAAGCGTTATTCTGCTGCTGATTCTTTTAAATGGCTTTTTTGCATTGTCCGAAATTGCCGTAGTATCAAGCAAAAGAACAAAACTGGAAGCCGAACAAAAAAAGGGAAGTAAGGGAGCGAAAGCTGCCCTGAAATTGCAATCAGATCCCGATGTATTCCTTTCAGCGGTCCAGGTCGGAATAACGCTTATTGGTATCATCAACGGCGCGTATGGTGGCACCAAACTGTCGGTTTATGTGCAACCACTTTTTGAGCGTTTGCCACTTACGGCACCTTATGCAGGCACGGTGGCAATGGTTGTGGTTGTTGTACTCATCACATATGTTTCCATTGTAATTGGAGAATTGGTTCCCAAGACGGTTGCGTTAAACAATCCAGAGAAAATATCGATTGCCATTTCACGCATCATTCATGATGTAAGCATCATATTTTATCCTTTTGTGAAACTTCTCTCGGTTTCTACCGGACTATTCAACAAAATGATTGGATTGAAACCCAATGATGAAGTCGTTTCCGAAATGGAGCTGCGCGCCATGCTGAAAATAGCTTCGAACGAAGGAGTTATAGAACGAGAAGAGAACATCCTTCATGAGCAAGTTTTTTATTTTTCAGACAAAAGAGCACGCCATCTGATGACGCACCGAACCGATGTGGAGTGGGTAGATATTTCAAAACCACACCAACAGGTGATTGATGATTTGTTGAGTACTAAACATTCAAGGGTGCTTGTTTGTCACGGTGTGCTTGATGAGTTTGTAGGCGTCATTTCCATGAAAGAGTTTCTTTTAGAAATGTATAAGAATAAAGATAAAAAAATCGTACTAGATGATTTTATCAGTGAGCCACTTATCTTCCCATCTACCATTCGAGCGCAAAAAGTACTGGAAATGTTTCGCAGCAACTATAATTTTGTAGGCGTGGTTGTAGATGAATATGGAAGTGTGGAGGGCATCATCACACTGCACGATATTATCGAAAACCTTATCGGTTCCATTCGCAACGAACACGATGTGGAAGAGCCCGATATTTTTATAAAAGACGACACTTCCGCCTTAGTAAATGGCGAAGCTCCTATTGAAATATTAACTTCATTTATTGAAGATTATTTTATTGATTTTGATGAGATCAACTATTCAACAATCGCCGGTTTTGTCCTGTCGAAAATAAATAAAATACCACAAGTGGGAGATACTTTCGATTATGAAAACATAACCATCAAAATTGTTGATGTGGAAGGAAATAGAATTAGCAAAGTGTTAATTACAATAAATCCGGAAAAAGAAAACGAAATAAAAGAGTAACACAAAATTGACAATATTCACATTAAATATCTCATAATAATATGAAATTTTTTATTGACACAGCGAATCTTGAAGAAATCAAAGAGGCGCACGATTTAGGAATTTTAGATGGAGTAACCACCAACCCTTCACTGATAGCCAAAGAGGGAATTGTGGGGCTAGAAAATGTAGCGGCACACTATAAAGCCATCTGCAAAACAGCGGTAGGAGGCGACATCAGCGCAGAAGTGATTGCTACTGACTACAAAGGCATTATCAAAGAAGCCAAAGCACTTACCGCCATTAGTGGACAAATTGTGATCAAAGTGCCCATGATAAAAGATGGCATAAAAGCCATAAAACATTTGTCTTCGGAGGGCATAAAAACCAATTGCACGCTTATTTTTTCCCCCGGGCAAGCTCTAGTTGCCGCAAAAGCGGGAGCCACTTATGTTTCGCCATTTATCGGACGCCTAGATGATATTTCGTCTGACGGCTTGTACTTGATATCCGAAATTCGTGAGATTTTTAATAATTATAAATATCATACAAAAATTTTGGCAGCCTCCATTCGCAGTCCGATGCATATTATCGAATGTGCCAAAATTGGTGCCGATGTGATCACTTCACCGTTAAGCTCAATCTTGAATTTGCTTAAACATCCGCTTACCGACCAAGGATTGAAAAAATTTATGGAAGATGCCAAAAAATTTAATGTTTAATTCTAAAAATGCGCTTACAAAAGACGTAAATGCCGTCGTAGCTATGTTATTAGCCGATTAAAAAAGAGCAAGAATAATCATTATTTACTTGTGTAAAAGTAACATAACAAGCTTCTTATTTCATGCTGGCAGGATAAGTTAGCAAATATATGTTTTAAAACACACTTATTAATTGGTATGATTTGAGAATGATGTGTTATTTTTACACAAATTTTTTGGTGAATCAAAGATAAGTGTAGTTTATAACAAGTAGTATGATGGAAAAAACAATGAGTAAATCGGGTTTGTCCAAAAGTGCTTTTCAAGCCACGGTGGACGAAAAAAAAACCGATTTGTATATTCTTACAAACAAAAATGGTTGCGAATTGACGATTACCAACTACGGCGCGAAAATTGTGTCGTTGATGGTGCCGGACAAAAATGGCAACCTCGTGGATGTGGTTACCGGTCACGGTTCTATAGATGATTATTTAAAATCGGAAGAACCCTATTTTGGCGCTGTGTGTGGACGTACGGGAAACCGTATTGCTAAAGGCAAATTTTCGCTGGACGGAAAAAACTATTCGTTAGCAATCAACAACGGACCGAATAATTTGCACGGTGGCATCAAAGGCTTCAATGCTGTAGTGTGGGACGTGAAAAAGGTGACCGAAAACAGCATTGAACTGTTTTATCTTTCGCCGGATGGCGAAGAAGGTTTTCCCGGCAATCTGAGCACAACGGTAATTTATACGCTCACAGATGACAATGCCGTGGATATTCGTTACAAAGCCACGACAGACAAGCCGACCATTTTGAATGTTACCAATCATAGTTATTTCAACCTATCAGGTGCGGGCAATCCGTCCATCAACGACCATCTGCTTACATTGAAAGCATCGACCTATCTCCCCACCGATGCCACAGCAATACCCTATGGCGATGCCGAACCGGTAAAAGATACGCCGATGGATTTCACCGAGCAACACGCGATTGGCGAACGCATCAACGACAATTTTCAACAGCTTGCCTTTGGCAAAGGTTACGACCACACCTTTATTATCGACAAACCTAACGAAGGGGATTATGTGTCTTTCGGCATTGTGGAGTCGCCACAAACGGGGATTAAAATGGAGATGTTTACCACCGAACCTGGCGTACAAATGTACACCGGGAACTGGATGACAGGCAATTTTGTCGGTAAAAACGGACAACGCTACCCCGAACGTTCAGCCGTATGTTTCGAAACCCAGCACTATCCCGACAGCATCAACAAACCTGATTATCCTTCAGTGGTGCTACGTCCGGGCGAAACTTTCGATTCACGCACAACATATAAGTTTTCAGTGTGATTTTTAGACAGTGTAAATTAGATACTATCATTATTAATTAACAATATCCAAAATGAATACAACAAAAACAAATTCTCAGAACTATTTGGGGCCATTTATCACCATGGTGGTATTGATGGCACTCATCGGGTTGATTACAAATATCAATCAACAGTTTCAAGGTCCGATGCAAGCGGCATTTCTTTCTGAATCGGGTGATTTAAAAAACACACTGACGACACTCATCAATTTTGCTTTTTTTCTCGCATATTTGGTGATGGGAAACACTGCTGCGCGTGCTATTGATAAAGCCGGGTATCGTGGCGCGCTTATTCGTGGATTACTCATCTTGTTAGGTGCGTTTGTTATATTTGAATTGTCAGCTTTTCAATTCACCTCATCCGGAAGCACCATGCAGTTCTTTGGAGCCACCCTACCACATGCTTATTTTATCTTTTTGATAGGCTCTTTCGTGGCAGGTACGTCACTTACGTATTTGCAAGCCGCGGTAAATCCCTATTTAGTGGCTTGTGATGTTCCGGGCACCAGTGGTGTGCAACGACAAACTATTGCCGGAGCGGGTAATTCGACCATGACAACTATCGGGCCACTCATCGTAGCATATCTGATTTTTGGCGGAAAAGAAGCCGCAGACATTAAAGTAAATTCGTTGTTTATTCCGATGGCAGTACTCATCGTTATCGTTGCCATATTGACAATTGTATTAAGAAAATTGAATTTGCCCGATATTGAGGGAAGTACTGCGGATAAAGATGAAAAACTTCCGAAAAGTGTGTGGAGCTTTTCTCACCTTGCACTCGGTGTCGCAGCCATATTCTTTTATGTAGGTGTGGAAGTAGCCGTAGGCGCGAATATCAACCTTTATGCTATTTCATTGAAAGATGCTGATGGGAATAGTTTATACACTATTGCACAGGCCGCAAAAATGGCATCATTTTATTGGGGCGGAATGTTGGTTGGTCGTTTGATGGGTAGTTTTGTAAGCAAGATATCGGCAAACGTTCAGTTGCTTTTCACATCCATTGCATCCGGAGTTTTAGTTGTCGTAGCCATCCTAACAAATAATCCATGGGTGTTGGTTGGTGTTGGACTTTTCCACTCGATTATGTGGCCGGCTATTTTTGCTTTGGCAATCGAAGGATTGGGCAAATATACATCCAAAGGTTCAGGCGCATTAATGATGGGCGTTGTGGGTGGAGCAATCTTACCATTCGTACAGGGTGTTTTTGCTGATGTATTGGGCAATTGGACATGGACATGGATTATTGTCGTAATCGGCGAAATATATTTGCTCTATTATGCTCTGTCAGGTCACAAAGTAAAAGTGCGTGGCGATGAAGTTGTCGCATAATTATAAATCCACACAAGTAGACTCTATAAATTCAAATCGCAATGAACAACAAACAAATAGTATTAGATAAATTCAAAGAAATTTTTGGTAACGAAAAGCCTGAATTATATGCCTCACCCGGACGTATCAATTTAATTGGAGAACACACCGATTATAACGGCAGTTTTGTGTTTCCCGGTGCTATTGATAAGGGAATGGTGGCTGCCATCCAATTTAATGGCTTGGACAAAGTGCGCGCGTATGCACTTGACTTGAACGAGCGTTCTGAATTTGGTTTGGGCGAAAACGACCTTCCCAAAGAAGGATGGGCAAAATATATTTACGGCGTATGTCGTGAAATCATCAAACGTGGTGGCGAAGTAAAGGGATTTGACACTGTTTTTTCTGGCGATGTCCCTTTGGGCGCAGGAATGTCTTCCTCAGCCGCATTGGAAAGCACGTATGCTTTCGCGTTGAACGATTTGCTCAATCTCGGTATCGATAAATTTGAATTGGCAAAAATCGGACAAGCTACCGAACACAATTATGTGGGAGTGAAATGTGGAATTATGGACCAATTCGCGTCGGTATTTGGCAAAAAAGGACATCTGATTCGTTTGGATACCAAATCGATGGAATATGAATATTTTCCCTTCGACCCGAAAGGATATAAATTGGTGTTGCTCGATACGGTTGTAAAACACGAGTTGGCATCTTCGGCATACAACAAGCGTCGCGAGTCGTGCGAACGCGCTGCCGCTGCCATCAAGAAAAATCATCCCGAAGTGGATTTCCTGCGCGACGCTTCCATGGAAATGCTCAATGAGGTGAAAGGCGATATTTCGCAAGAAGACTTTATGCGATCCGAATATGTAATCGAAGAAACACAACGTGTGCTCGACGTATGTGACGCACTCGAAAAAGGCGATTATGAAACCGTGGGCAAAAAAATGTACGAAACGCATCATGGCATGAGCAAACTCTACGAAGTGAGCTGCGAAGAACTTGACTTTTTAAACGATGTTGCTCGCAAACACGGAGTTACAGGCTCGCGCGTAATGGGTGGCGGTTTTGGCGGCTGTACGATCAATCTCGTAAAAGAGGATTTGTATGACTCGTTTATTGCCGATGCCAAAAAGCAATATAAAGCCAAATATGGTCGCGAGCCCAAAGTGTATGACGTGGTGATTAGTGACGGCGCTAGAAAAATTTAACTTAAACTACAAATGCAGTGGGGACGGTTCTTGGCAACCGTTCCCAATATTTAACACCTCATTTTTCTTTTTTATACCTTATTCTTATTTCAAAGATGAATATAAAATATTACGAAAACAATGCCAAGTTTTTAACAGCCGTAGATTGCATCATTTTTGGCTTTAAAGATAAAGAGCTACACATGCTCCTTACCCGACGTCCTGTTGAACCGCTCAAAGGAGAATGGTCGCTGATGGGCGGATTTATGGAAGAGGGAGAGAGCTTGAGTCAGGCGGCACAAAAGGTGCTTTATCGATATACGCAACAAAAAGGCATTTATATGGAGCAAGTGAATGCTTACGGTGAAGTCAATCGCGATACCGGAGGTAGAGTCGTGGGGGTTGGGGTTTTTGGATTTGTTCGCCGGGGGGAATTGAAATCCAGG
>JAEZZZ010000016.1 GCA_023418255.1 Bacteroidota bacterium | reverse complement strand
GATACGCTTTAAACTTTTGTTTGCAGCTTTCCTCATCGGGAAATTCTGAGATAAAATCAATCAGGTTCATAGAAATATTTTTTTGCAAAGATAATCATTTTAGGGAAATATACGGACATTCATTTTTCTTTTTTTTCAAATAAATAAGGTTCTAAAACATTCAATTGTTCTTTCACCATTTCACAATATTCGGGAACAATATCAATACCAATCGAATTTCGGCGCATTCGATTTGCAGCAACTAGTGTTGTACCCGAACCCATAAATGGATCCAAAACAGTATCGTATTCTTTTGTAAAAAGTTTAATAAACCATTCCGGCAATTCTTGTGGAAACGCAGCACTGTGATTTTTATTATTACATTCCGTAGCAATATGAAGCACATTGGTTGGGTAAGCCATTTCACGATTTACCCAATTTGAAACATTTTTTCCAAACCCGCTACCAACTTTTGAGTTATCACGTTTTTTATCAGTTTGTGAAAGGTTCTTCAAACGCTGTTTGGCCCAATCCCCCATGGGAACCATGACCTCTTCTTGATACATATTAAATTTTCGCTGTTTATTGAATTGCAAGAGTCTCTCCCATGAATCACGAAATCGATTAGGCCATTTTCCAGGATATGAGTTTTTCTTATGCCAAATAAACTCTTCGGTCCACAGCCATCCTTGTTTTTTAAGTTCTAATATCAATTCGATAACGTATGTACTTCTCTCTCCTGCAACAACTTTCTCCTTGATATTCAAAATGAAAGTTCCGGACGGCTTCAACACACGAAAAAGTTCTTTTGATATTGGTAAAAACCATTCCACATATTCATTTGGTTTGATGCCACCATATGTACTTTTTCGTTGATCGGCATATGGTGGTGAAGTTACGATTAAATCAACAGAATTGTTGGCAAGAAACTTTAATTGCTTCTTGCTATCTCCCTCAAATATATGTGTTTCTATTTGCTTCAAATCAGTCTATGAGGCTGAAGTATAAATCTATTTAGGATGTTTATTGTAATCTCAAAAATCCGCGTTCTTCGGTGTGCGCGGGAAAGGAATCACGTCGCGGATATTGGTCATTCCGGTAACAAACAACATCAGGCGCTCGAAGCCCAAACCAAAGCCGGAGTGTGGCGCTGTGCCGAATTTTCGCGTTTCCAAATACCACCAAATCGGGTCGGTATGCATGCCGGTTTCTTCCACGCGTTTCATCAATTTATCATAATCGGCTTCACGTTCCGAACCGCCAATTATTTCACCGATTTTCGGGAAAAGCACATCCATGGCTCGCACGGTTTTGCCGTCGTCGTTTTGTTTCATGTAAAACGATTTAATCTCTGTGGGATAGTCGGTTAAAATTACCGGACGTTTGAAATGTTTTTCCACAAGATAGCGTTCGTGTTCCGACTGCAAATCGGCACCCCAATAAACGGGAAATTCAAATTTTTCGCCCGATTGCTCCAAAATCTTCACACCTTCGGTGTAAGTGAGGCGTACGAAATCGTTTTCGAGAACGAAATTCAATCGGTTTAATAACTCTTTGTCTATCATTTTGTTGAAGAACTCCAAATCATCTTTGCAATGCTCTAAGGCATAGCGAATAAGATATTTGAGGAAATCTTCCGCCAAGTCCATATTGTCGTGAATATCGTAGAAAGCCACTTCAGGCTCAATCATCCAAAACTCCGCCAAGTGTCGCGGTGTATTGGAATTTTCGGCACGAAATGTAGGTCCAAACGTATATATTGCGCCCAAAGCCATCGCGCCCAACTCTCCTTCAAGTTGCCCGGAAACGGTCAAGTTGGTTTGTTGCCCAAAAAAATCTTGTGAATAGTCCACCTCTTTCATCGGCGTGCGTGGAATATTGTCGAAATCGAAAGTCGTTACTTCAAACATGGAGCCGGCGCCTTCACAATCCGACGCGGTGATAATGGGGGTATGAAAATAGAAAAATCCTTTGTCGTTGAAATATTTATGAATGGCGTACGACATGTGATGGCGCATGCGAAAAACTGCGCCAAACGTATTTGTACGCGGTCGCAAATGCGCAATTTCACGAAGAAATTCCATAGAGTGTCCCTTTTTCTGCAAAGGATACGCAGTCGGGTCTGCCGAACCATATATCTCAATTTCTGTGGCTTGGACTTCCATCGTTTGTCCTTTTCCTTGCGATTCAACCAGGAGGCCGTTCACGTTGATGCAAGCACCTGTGGTAATGGGTTTAAAAAAATCGTCACCAAATTTGGCGACATCAATTACGATTTGAATATTATGGATAGTGGAACCGTCGTTGAGTGCCACGAAATTCACATTTTTGTTCCCGCGACGCGTGCGTACCCAGCCTTTCACGTTTACTTCCTTGTCAAATGCGTCGCTTTTAAGTAAATCTACGATTTTTGTTCTTTCGATTGGTTTCATATACACTAAAAATTGGCCGAACGGAAACGTGCGCGTTTCCTGTCGTTATTATTTTGTTGTTTCTATTCTATTATCATTAAGAATAGAAAAAATTTGTATTCATAAATATGTGCGAAGCACAATTTGGTATCTCTCGACGTGTTGTTGCTTAATCGAACGCCCCCATACGAAGCATATTTACCTCTTTTTCATTGAGATAACGCCACTTCCCGCGCGAGAGATTTTTCTTTGTCAATCCGGCAAAATAGACACGGTCGAGTTTCAACACACGATAGCCCAGTTTTTCAAATATGCGGCGAACGATGCGATTGCGTCCGGAATGGATTTCGATGCCGACTTGCGATAAATCCTCTTCCGTCACATAACTGATGGCATCGGCATGAATTTCACCATCTTCCAACTCGATGCCGTCGGCAATGGCTTGCATATGTTCCATAGCCACCGGTTTATCAAGCCACACTTGATAAATCTTGCGTTTTTCGTATTTCGGGTGCGTCAGTTTTGATGCCAAATCGCCGTCGTTTGTGAGCAACAACACGCCGGTGGTGGCACGGTCTAACCGACCAACGGGATATATGCGTTCTTGGCAGGCACTTTTCACCAAATCCATCACGGTTTTTCGGTTTTCCGGATCGTCGGTGGTAGTCACAAAGCCTTTGGGTTTATTCAGCAACACATATACTTTGCTTTCCAGTTTCACCGGTTGATCGTGAAAATGCACTTCATCGGAACGCGTTATTTTTGTTCCCAACTCGGTGACGATTTCGCCGTTTACTTTCACCACGCCCGCTTCTATGAACTCATCGGCTTCGCGACGCGAACACACTCCGGCATTTGCCAAATATTTATTCAAACGAATGGGGGCGTTGGGATCAGCATTTTCTTTGTATTTAATTTGCTTGAAAGGTCTTTTCTTCTTCAGTTTTTTTACGGGTTCTTTCGAATTTGCAACATCACCATATTGCGAACTTCTACTGCTCGATTGATACGGATTTCTATCATTATTTATAGGGCGTTGCTGATAATTTGTTTGTGTTCTCTCCCCTACCCTGGGACGACGTTTTTTCACTCGTCCACCGACGTTTGGTGCTCCCGTTCGATTCACACCTTGTTCGTGTCTGTTGTTTTCATAATGGGCACTGCGGTGATAGTCTCTGTTGCCGTAATCTTTGCCGACAGGCTGTGCCTTTCTCTCTCTATTGTAGTTTTCATTTGAAGAGTGTCTCTCATTGTTCATACTTTCGTGGTGTTCCGAGTACCAATTGTTGTTGTTTGTTGTCATTTTTTCTTTTTTGTTTAGTTTTAACCTCACGGTTTATTTATAACATTAATAATACCTAAAACATTTGCTTATAAGAAATTATTTACCTTTTCGGCAATGCATTTTCTATGATTTTCCTATCTATTTTTTAAACACCTGTGTACGTTTGTGGCGTTACGTTTCTTAATTCCTCTTTTATACTTTCATCAACCTTCAACGTTTCAATAAAATTGCTGATGCTCTCTTTTGTAATGTGTGCATTGGTTCGGGTCAGAGCCTTCAACGCTTCATAAGGTTTGGGATATCCTTCACGACGTAATATTGTTTGAATTCCTTCGGCAACCACTGCCCAGTTGTTTTCTAAATCTCGACTAATTGCTTCTCCGTTTAATAACAATTTCCCAAGCCCTTTTGTTGTACTTTTTATGGCAATTAATCCGTGAGAAAGTGGCACACCGATATTTCGTATAACGGTTGAGTCCGTCAAATCTCTTTGCAGGCGTGAAACAGGTAATTTTGTAGCCAAATGTTCGAGTATGGCATTGGCAATACCAAGATTTCCTTCGGCATTTTCAAAATCGATAGGATTTACTTTATGTGGCATGGCCGATGAACCCACTTCGCCCTCTTTGATTTTTTGTTTAAAATATTCCATCGAAATATATTGCCACAGGTCGCGACAAAAATCAATCAAGATAACATGAATGCGTTTGAGTGCGTCAAACGAAGCTGCCAGTTGATCATAATTGGATATCTGTGTGGTAACCTCTTCACGCATCAATCCTAGTTTTTTGTCAAGAAACATAGTAGAGACCTCTTTCCAATCTATTTGAGGATATGCCAAATGATGCGCGTTGAAATTTCCTGTGGCACCACCAAATTTTGCCGTATGTGGAATGGTTTTAAGTGCTTCAATTTGCACTTTTAAGCGATAAGCAAAAACGCCCATCTCTTTGCCCAAACGCGTGGGTGATGCAGGCTGTCCGTGCGTTTTTGCCAACATGGGAATATTTTTCCACGCTTTCGCATATTGGTCGATAAGCGAATGAAGCTCATCCAGTGCCGGAATATAAATTAACTGTAGCGCATCTTTCCACATTAGTGGCGTAGCTGTATTGTTTATATCCTGCGATGTCAATCCAAAGTGGATAAATTCCTTATATTTTGAAAGACCTAGATGGTCAAATTTTTCTTTGATGAAATACTCCACCGCTTTTACATCATGATTCGTGACACTCTCTATCTTTTTTATATTTGAAGCGTCATTTTCCGAAAATTGGGTAACGATGTTTCGTAGCCTCTCAAAATCGGACTCTTTTATTTCATTTAAAGGCTCTATTTTTTGCTCGCAAAGCATTATAAAATACTCAATCTCAACATGCACACGATATTTTATCAGTGCAAACTCAGAGAAGAACGATGCCAAATCGTGTGTTTTATCTCGATATCTCCCATCAACAGGGGAAATTGCTGTTAGTCTATTTAATTCCATTATTATGTATGATTGCCCTTATTAAATTCACATTTGTGAGGGTCAACGCAGTTTATTTTTTTGATTTTCTTATTGTGTTACGAACTCAGACTTTTTAATAAACACTCATTGAGAGTACAAAAATAGGGATAAAAATAGTGACTTGAAAATTTTATGATAAAAATAGTGGAAAAAATTTTGCTGCAATGAAAAAAGAATATATCTTTGCATCGCTTTTAATAAATCACCCATGCGGGTTGATTATAATTTTGAAAAAATCGGGCGTTTAGCTCAGCTGGTTCAGAGCATCTGCCTTACAAGCAGAGGGTCGGCGGTTCGAATCCGTCAACGCCCACAAACGATTTAAAGCTTTGATAGTCAATATTTTAATTGAACTATCAAGGCTTTTTTTGCATTAATATATAGTTAAAATCACCCTATTTTATTAACTTTTTTTTGAAGTATTTTGCCGAAAAAAGCCTGATTTTGTTGCAAATCTATTGCAAATTTTCAAATCTATTGCAAATCATTGCAAATTTTCAATCAAAAAACAGCGCAAAACTGCAAAAAACGGCAAAGAAAAAAAATGGCAACAGTAACCATATATTTCGACAAAAGAAATCAAAAAAAAGACGGAGGGTATCCATTGAAATTAACCGTTACTCATAAAAAAGCATTTCATATACCCTTAAACTTTTCCGTTCCGGAAGAAAATTGGGACGACGCAAAGCGTATGATTGTAGGAAAATACCCAAATAAAGATTTTCTGAACAGCGTAATCAACTTTCAATACTCAAATATTGCGCAGCTTCTCATACGTCTTCAAATGTCAGGCAACCTCAACAGAACGACACCCGAGCAATTAAAGAAAATGATTGAAGCCGGCAACTACACCGGAAAAATTGATAAACAAGAAGAAAAAACACTTGGCGAAACACTCCTTTTCCGGGATATTGCCGAGCAGTTCATCGACACAAGAAATGCCGAAGGAACAAAAGACTGCTACCAATACACGTTAGACACATTAAACAAGCTATACGATTTAAACACCCTCACATTTGCCGATATAGATTATAGCTGGTTAGAGCAGTTTGAAGCACGACTGCGTCCTACCTGCAAAGTAAACACCCGATCCATTCATTTGCGTAATATCCGCGCAATCATAAAGAATGCCGCGAAGAAAAAGATTATTTCAAAAGATTTGAACCCATTCGATGAATACTCTGTTAAGTCCGAGAAAACCGCGTACCGCAACCTTTCGGTTGAAGACTTGCGATTACTTCGCGATTACGATGTCGAACCACATCAAGAGCGGTATAGAGATTTCTTCATGCTTCTGTTTTATCTAATTGGCATCAACGTAGTGGATATTCTGCATGCCACCGGTCTAAAAAATGGACGCTTAGACTACCGCCGCGCTAAAACCGGCACGCTATACAGCATCAAGGTATATCCCGAAGCCATGCGCATTATACATAAATATAAAGGCGACAAATACCTGTTAAATATCATGGATAGTTATAATAACTACAAAGATTTTCGGCACCGACTAAATCTGAATCTAAAACAGATAGGTGAATCCGAATACATCGAATCCCTAAGCAAAAAAGGACGCCCCATTAAGAAAAAGATATATTACCCCTTGTTTCCAACGCTTACCTCTTACTATGCGCGCCACACGTGGGCGAGCATAGCATCGCAAATCGATATACCCAAAGACACCATCGCCGCCGCGTTGGGACACGCCGCGAATACCGTTACCGACAGATACATCAATTTCGATTATAGAAAAGTGGATATAGCAAACCGCAAAGTCATCGATTTCGTAAATGGCGATAAATAACGACTTATATTTTTATAAGGAGTCGCATTTGAAAACCCCTAAATCTTCAGTTTAGGGGATGAAAAATGTGGGGTAGCACAGCTATCCTTGGCTTTCGATGTATTTTCTGATAGTTTCCTGACTGACATTCCCG
>JAEZZZ010000010.1 GCA_023418255.1 Bacteroidota bacterium | reverse complement strand
CGGGAATGTCAGTCAGGAAACTATCAGAAAATACATCGAAAGCCAAGGATAGCTGTGCTACCCCACATTTTTCATCCCCTAAACTGAAGATTTAGGGGTTTTCAAATGCGACTCCTTATAAAAATATTGAAGTTGAAGATGTCACGCAGCGCTACATCGATTTGGATACCCGCATCAAAACAAAAAAAGAGCTCGAACAACGCTATATTCAGTTGCTCAAAAAAGCGAATAGCGTGAACGATATTCTTTCGATAGAGAAAGAAATAAATGTGTTGCGCAGCGATATTGAATCTACCGAAAAGCAACTGCAATATTTAGAGAAACGTGTCGCTTTCAGTACCCTTTCCGTTACATTCTACACACAAAAAAGTGATGCAGGATTTGGCTATAAATTCAAAAATGCACTGATTGAGGGATGGCACAATTTGTTGTGGCTCATTGTTCAGCTTGTAAATCTTTGGGCTATCATTCTTTTCGTTGTCGTGATTTGGTTTGCTATCCGCCGTTTACGGAAGAGGTATGGAAGCAAAAAACATAATAACCCACCATCGATAAAGTAAGGGGGGGGCGAAACGAAAGAAAAAAGTAAAAAACTCTGTGTCGCTCTGTGTATTCTCTGTGTAATATTTGACCTTCGGATGTTGTTTGTTGCGTACTTCGCGTAAAAATTCTTTGCGCACTTGGCGAAGGCATGACAACCTTTTTTTCTTTCCTTAGGATATAGAGGTACATCTGATAACTTTTTTATCTCTCTGAATGGTTTTAAAAGAAAAATCATGTATATTTGCGCTATACTTTGCATAAAGTATAGCGTAAATTACATGCACAAAGGAATGCAAAGAAAATCTTAAAATCCGTTTAATATGAAACATTTAAACCTGATGATTTTATGCGCCTTTTCGGCGTTAACCATCTCTTGTAACAATCAAAAAAAAGAAAACATCGTGTTAAAACAATCCGATTTTCCCTCGCCGCCAACGGCTGAGATGAAGCCCGACACATTTACCAATTTCGGGCAACAGCGTATCGACAACTATTTTTGGATGAAGGATAAATCCAACGCGGGAGTTATCAATTATCTAAATGCCGAAAATGCCTATACCGACACGGTAATGGCATCTACCAAAGAGTTGCAAAAAACCATTTACGACGAAGTACTTGGGCGTATGAAAGAAGACGATGAAAGCTATCCAACCTTTAGAAATGGATACTACTATTACAGTCGCACCGAGAAAGGCAAACAATACGCCACGCATTGTCGCAAGAAAGGCAGTTTGGATGCGCCGGAAGAGGTTATTTTCGATATTAATAAGATGGCGGAAGGCAAGTCGGCATTTATTTTTGCAGGCTACAGCATCAGTCCCGACAATAGCAAAGCGGCTTATTTCTACAATGAAACAGGCTCGTATGCCGAGTTTACAATGAAGATAAAAGACCTTGCATCAGGCGAAGTTGTAGGGTTTCAAGTGCATGGTGCTACATCCGTAGCTTGGGCAAACGACAACAAAACACTTTTTTATAGTGTGATTGACAAAACGTTGCGCTCTTATCAAATTCACAAACAACAGTTGGATGAAGCCTCGCCGCATCTTGTTTTTGAAGAGAAAGACCCTAAGTTCAGAATTGGCGTTTCGAACGATAAAACCCGACAATTTATCTTTATCGCGAGTGCCAGTTCAACCACTTCCGAAGAGCGCTTTATTTCTGCCGACAATCCTTCGGCAGAGTTTAAAATTTTCTTCCCGCGTGAAAAAGATGTGGAATATTCTGTTTATACACACAAAGATAACTTCTTTGTGCGCTATAAAGACAAAGAAAACTTAAACGGAAAAATCTATAAAGTGCCTCTGGAAACATATCAAGACAAGAATACATGGAAAGAGTTTATTGCACACGATAAAGACGTGAGAATCGAAGGCTTCGACATTCTGAAAGATTATGTGGTGGTAGAATTGCGTAAAAACGGACTCAACCAAATCCAAGTGAAACCGTTGCACGGTGGCGAGGAGCGAACAATTTCGTTTCCGGAACCTGTTTATAACGCTTGGTTAAGAGGTAATCCCGAGTACGATGCCGGCACATTTCGCTATTCGTACACGTCGCTCAATCGTCCGACCACACTTTATGAATATACCATTGCCGATGGCAAAACGGAGAAGTTGAAAGAACAAGAAATACCTTCGGGTTTCAATCCGGATGATTATGTTGTGGAACGCTTATGGGCAACCGCTTCGGACGGCGTGAAAGTTCCGATGGCAATCGTCTATAAAAAGGGGTTGAAAAAAGATGGTTCCAATCCCGCGCTTCTTTATTCTTATGGAAGCTATGGACACAGCACCGATGCCTATTTCCGTTCCAGCTTTTACAGCCTTATTGATAGAGGGTTTGTGTTTGGAATTGCTCAAATTCGCGGCGGTAGTGATTTGGGCGAGCAATGGTACGAAGACGGCAAGATGTTGAATAAAAAAAATACATTTACCGATTTCATTGCATGCAGCGAGCTGCTCATTGACGAAAAATATACTTCGGCAAACAAACTTGCAGCCATGGGTGGCAGTGCCGGCGGATTGCTGATGGGTGCCATCTCGAACATGCGTCCGGATTTGTATCAAACCATTGTGGCGCAAGTACCATTTGTGGATGTTATCAACACAATGCTCGACGACACGTTACCTCTCACCACGGGAGAATATGAGGAGTGGGGGAATCCCAACGAAGAGGAATATTACAACTACATTCTATCATACTCACCGTATGATAATATCAAGGCGCAGAATTATCCGAACATGCTTGTAACGGGCGGCATCAATGACTCGCAAGTGCTTTTCCACGAGCCAACAAAATATGTGGCAAAATTGCGTAAGTTCAAAACTGACGACAACATTTTGTTGCTTCACATGAACATGGATAGTGGGCACGGCGGAGCAACAGGTCGTTACGACGGGATAAAAGACCTTGCATTTGAATATGCATTCATCTTAAACCGCGTAGGAATCAATAAATAATTGTTGTTTTAAATTTGGAATGCGATGGGAGGGTTTCAAAACAACTCTTCCATCGCTTTTTATTGGGCTGCCTTTTCTTTTGCTTTATATGCCATCGCATACATACGAATTTGCTTTATTACAGCTAGTAGCCCATTTGAACGTGTTGGCGAAAGATGTTCAATAAGACCGATTTCTTTCATAAAAAAGAGTTCTGTATTGATGATTTCGTCAGGGGTACGTTGGGAAAAAACGCGAAGTACAAGGGCTAAAAGACCTTTTACGATGATGGCATCGCTTTCAGCTCTAAAATAGAGTTTTCCGTCCTTATAGTCACATTGTAGCCACACACGGCTTTGGCATCCTTCAATGATATTTTCAGGTGTTTTATATTTGTCATTCATCGTTTGGAGGCTGTTGCCTTGTTCAATGATGTAAGCATATTTGTCCATCCAGTCGTCGAAGATAGAAAACTCTTCTACAATTTGTTCTTGTATTTGTTTGGTTGTTTCCATAAAAGAGGTCTTGTTTGTTTGATGTCAGTTTTTAAAAAACGAACTCATATTTTATTATTTGATTTTTCTCCGTATATCACTTCCAGAACTGTTTGTCCAACAGCTTTGAGCGTGCTTCGACAAATAACATCCATGGTGTCGTCAAGGGTGTGCCAATGTGGTGCGAATCCGGTTTCGCTATTTTTTAGATGAATGATGTCGATAGTAGGGATGCGCAACACTTCGTTGATGGCTACATGGTCGTCTGTGATGTAACTACCCGGTTTTTGGATAAAATGTGTACCAAAACCCAATTTGTGAGCTGTTTTCCACACATTTTTTAAAATAGATTTTGCATGTTGATATGAGTATCCTTCGTATAAAAATGTGGCATCTTTTGCACCAACCATATCTAACAAAATGCCAAAATCGGCTTTATAATCTTTTTTATGCGGATTTTCTGCCCAATATTGTGAACCAATACACCACCAATCACCATCGATATATGTTTTGTTGAAAGTAGGCTGTCCACTGTCTTCTAAGTCGAACAAAACAATATCAATACCCACATCTGTCGGACGTTGTTGCAACTGGCGTGCAATTTCCAACAAAACTGCAGTGCCTGAGGCACCATCATTGGCACCTAATATGGGTTGTTGCTGTTTTTCTTTCTCGGTTTCTTGATCGGCATAGGGACGGCTGTCCCAATGTGCGGCAAGCAGAACACGTTTCTCTTTTTTCGGGAAATAGCTGCCAATAATATTTCTGAGGCGGACTAAACTGCCATCATAAAACATAATATTGGCATGTTGTTCTGTGACGGAAGCACCAAGCTGGGTTAATTTATCTACAAGGTAGTTACCACAACGTCTGTGAGCCTCGGTGTTGGGAACACGTGGACCAAAGTCAACCTGTGTTTGGATAAAATGATATGCACTATCAGCATCGAAGAGGGGTGAAAGTTGAGTGAATGATTCTTTGGATTGATTGATTGTGTGACTGCCACAGGAAAAAAAGAGCCATATTGCCATACATCGTGTGACAACAATCGTTCCTGTTTTTCTACTGATACTACTGGTGCTACTCATCCGTCTTTTATTTGTTTTTTTGATAAGAATACTCCGAAATACCAATGGTGCGATACGTTTCTTTCAGCGCTCGTTCATCATCGGTAATCACTAACAGTTTGTCGTCTACTTTTAACTCTGTTTGTCCGGTGGGAACAAAATATTGTTCGTCGCGTTTAATCATCACCACTAAGGTCCGGTCAGGTAAAGGCATTTCAATCAAATTTTTTCCATGTGCCAGCGTGTCTGCCGAAATAAGAATCTCTGTCATTGCCGATTTAATATCTTCCGAAAACTCTACATCAAAATCTTCTAGTTTCTTATGATTTTCAGGGCTGTCAGCAAGTCCAAGCCAACGAGCTACTAATGGTAGCGATGTGCCTTGCACCAAAAGTGAAACAATAGTAATCACAAACACAATATTAAAAATCAGCCGAGCATTTGGAACATTGTATGCCAAAGGGAATATAGCAAAGATAATGGGCGCGGCACCGCGCAATCCTACCCATGAGATAAAGAGCTGGTCTCTGAACTTTATTTTTTTCAAAAAAGGAGATAAGCAAAGAAAAACAGTCACGGGTCGTGCGACAAAAATTAAAAACACTGCGATAAGTAGTGCTGGAATGATCACTTCAATCAGTTCCAGAGGATTTGCCAATAGTCCTAATGTCAAAAACAACAGGATTTGGCACATCCATGCCATCCCATCCATAAACTTCATAGAGCTTCGTTTGTGCACGAAGCGAGAATTTCCGATAGCTAGTCCGGCTATATAAACTGCCAAAAAACCATTTCCTTTCAGGAAATAGGTGGCAGAGAAAATAAAAATTCCGATAATGAATAATAAAATCGGATAAAGGGAGCTATTTTCCATTCGAATCCGATTGATAAACCGCACGGCGACTTTCCCTGAAAAGTATCCCACAAGTGCACCGACAGCAATTTGTAACAAAATAACAATAACAGTCAGCAAAATATCAGGTTCTTGCCCCGACTGAATAATGGTGATAAATGCCATGGTAAGCATATAAGCCACAGGATCGTTACTCCCGCTTTCAAGTTCGAGCAACGGTTTGAGGTTGTTTCTTAATATTACACCCTTGGAACGTAAAATTCCAAAAACAGAAGCTGAGTCAGTGGATGATGTGGTAGAACTCAGCAGCATGGAGGTCAATAGTCCCACTCCGATGGAAGTAAACATATTTCCAAACAGCCACCAAATAAAAAACCCCGTGATGAATGATGTGAGAAAAACACCTGCCGTGGCAAGAATCACACCCGGCGCAATCACCGATTTTATGTCGGAAAAACGAGTATCCAATCCACCCGAAAAGAGAATGATACTTAAACAGACCGTGCCTATGGTACGCGCAAAACTAATGTTTTCAAAAGGAAGTCCAAAACCATCTCTGCCAAACACCATGCCAACTACCAAAAAAAGCAATAATACAGGTACACCAAAACGATGTCCGGCTTTTCCCACCAACATGCTGATGATGAACAAGACCGAACCAATCAATAAAATTAATTCCGTGTTGATTTCCATACTGTTAAATATTGCTTAATGCTGTTTGAATAAAACTTGATTCTTTTTTACGTGCAAAGTAGCGCGTGCTCCCATAATCAGAGGGAAATTCAACGTGACGTGTCCGACCGGAAAGTCGAAACTTACCGGAAAATCGTATTCGCTCACCGTTTTGTAAATGCACTCGTGAAGTGCTCCATGCATGGACTGATCCTCTTCATAATCTGTGAATTGTCCGACAATCAACCCTTTTATTTTCTTAAATACTCCTGCCAGTTTCAGTTGATGCAGCATTCGATCTACTTTATAAGGCTCTTCGCCAATGTCCTCAACAAAGAGGATTCCGCCGCGTGGAATGGTAAGAACCGAAGTGCCCAATAAACCACAAAAAACCGTGAGGTTGCCACCGAATAATTGTCCTGTCGCTTTTCCTTCTCGGTTCAGAAAACTGTTTTTTGCCACAGGCAATTGATATTGTATCGACTGTCCCGCGAGGATTGCTTTGGTGTACAAAACTGCCGGATCGTTGCTTCCCTCTTCGGCAAAGTGCTTTGTCATCGGACCGTGAACAGACATGATACCTTGCGTTTGCAATGCCGCATGTAGCGCGGTAATGTCGCTGTATCCGACAAGCCACTTGGGGCTTTTTTTGATGCCGGTAAAATCAATTTTATCCAATAAATGGACAGTGCCATATCCTCCGCGCGAACAAAGAATCATTTTTACCTGCTCATCGTCAAATGCCGCTTGCAAATCGTGCAGTCGCTGCTCAACAAAGCCGCTGAAACGTCCGAAATGGCATAGCGCGTTTTCACTTATTTCCACATCCAATCGCCATTGCTTCAAGATTGAGATGGCCTTTTCAACATAAGTTGCTCCTATTCGCCCGGCGGGCGAAAGAATGATGGCTTTATCGTTTGCTTGAAGTACCGGCGGACGTTTCATTGTTCATAGAGTGTTGAGTTTGTTTATGCCCTTTTGCCAAACATCTACGCGTCAATGTTTGCATATGTTGCATTTTCTTCGATAAATTCACGTCGTGGTGCAACGTCTTCACCCATCAGCATTGAGAAAATCATGTCGGCATCGGCAGCATTTTCAATTGTCACTTGACGAAGCGTGCGATATTCCGGGTTCATCGTCGTATCCCACAACTGTTCGGCGTTCATCTCACCCAAACCCTTGTAGCGTTGCGAGTGAACAGCGTTTTCGTTTCCATCGGCATATTTGTCGATGAAGGCTTGACGTTGACGCTCATCCCAACAATACTCTTCCACTTTGCCTCGTTTACACAGATAGAGTGGTGGGGTGGCAATATAGATATAACCGTTTTCGATAAGGGGCTTCATGTGCCTGAAAAAGAAAGTGAGAATAAGCGTGGCAATGTGGCTTCCATCGACATCCGCGTCGGTCATGATAATCACTTTGTGATAGCGCAATTTGTCGATATTGAGAGCTTTTGAATCATCCTCTGTGCCGATGGTTACTCCCAAAGCAGTATAAATATTTCGGATTTCTTCGTTTTCCAGCACTTTGTGTGACATTGCTTTTTCGACGTTCAATATTTTTCCTCTTAGCGGAAGTATGGCCTGAAAGAATCTGTCGCGACCTTGTTTTGCTGTTCCACCGGCGGAGTCTCCCTCAACAATAAATATTTCACAATTTTCAGGATTTTTATCAGAACAGTCAGCCAATTTCCCGGGAAGCCCACCACCTGAAAGGGGCGATTTGCGCTGAATTATCTCACGCGCTTTGCGTGCGGCATGTCGTGCGGTAGCGGCCAAAATCACTTTTTCAACAATTGTTTTAGCCTCTTTGGGGTGTTCTTCTAAATAATATTTTAAAGCCTCTCCGGTTGCTTGGTCAACGGCTCCCATCACTTCACTATTTCCAAGTTTGGTTTTTGTTTGTCCTTCAAACTGGGGTTCGGCAACTTTTACCGAAAGCACTGCCGTGAGTCCTTCCCTGAAGTCGTCGCCACTGATGTCCACTTTCACTTTGTCAAGCATTTTGGAATCTTCGGCATATTTTTTAAGTGTTCGTGAAAGTCCTCTACGGAATCCTGTAAGGTGTGTTCCACCTTCTATTGTATTGATATTATTTACAAAAGAGAATACATTTTCGTTGTACGACGAATTGTATGTGATAGCAATTTCGATAGGAATTCCTTGTTTTTCCGTAACGATATGAATTGGTTCTTCGATAAGAGGTTCTTTTGAGCGGTCAATATATTGAACGAATTCTTTCAATCCACTTTCGGAATGAAAACGCTCACTTTTATAGCTTCCATCTTCTTTTGTTTGACGCTTGTCGGTAATTGTCAATGTGATGCCGGCATTTAAAAATGCCAACTCACGTAACCGTGTAGCCAATGTGTCGTATCGATACTCGTGAACAGTGAATATCGAGTTGTCCGGCATAAACGTGATAATTGTTCCATTTTCAGAGGTGTCGCCGATAATTTTCACATCATCTAACCGATGTCCTTTTGAAAATTCTTGAACATATATTTTTCCACCGCGATGGACTTCTGCTTTCAAATAGGTTGAAAGCGCGTTTACGCAGGAAACGCCCACGCCGTGGAGTCCGCCGGAAACTTTGTAGGTTCCTTTGTCAAATTTTCCACCGGCATGGAGCACCGTAAGCACCACTTCGAGTGCCGATTTTTTCTCTTTTTCGTGATAATCAACAGGAATGCCGCGTCCGTTGTCTTTCACCGTAATGGAATTATCTTCGTTTATTGTCACATTTATTTTGTCACAAAATCCGGCAAGAGCTTCGTCAATAGAGTTGTCCAACACTTCGTAAACAAGGTGGTGCAATCCCTTCTCGCTAACATCGCCAATGTACATGGCAGGACGTTTGCGTACTGCCTCTAAGCCTTCCAGCACTTGAATGTTTTGTGCGGAATAATTGTTGTTTTCCGTTTTTTTCTGCTCCTCTGTCATTTTCTATTATGTGATTATATTGTGTTGTATTTTAACGAGTTGTTTGTTTGGTTATATGGGCTCAAAATAACAAAACAAATATACAAAAAATACCGTTTATACGCAATCGTTTTTTTGTTTTTTAATTATTTGTTGTAGCCTATTTCAGCATTATGGTTGATTAATGAGCTTGGATATTTTGTTTTTCTTTGTCTAGCAACTGCCGGAAATAAATGTAATATTGTATGTCGAAAAGATATTTTTTCTGCTATTTTTAAAAAGATGATTTTGATATAAAACAAAAAAAGCCGAATACCATAACGTATCGGCTTGAATAGCATTATTTGTTTCTAAAAAATGTATCAACTCAAACTATTTACATGAAGAGCCAATTTTGATTTTAAGTTGCTTGCTTTGTTTTTATGTATGAGGTTCTTTTTTGCCATTTTATCCAACATAGAACATACGCTTGGATACATCTTTTGAGCTTCTTCTTTAGATGTAGCCGCGCGCAATTTGCGAACGGAATTTCGTGCCGTACGCGAAGCATAGCGATTGGCTAGACGACGAGTTTTCGTTTGTCTGATTCTTTTTTCTGCAGATTTATGATTTGCCATATCTCTAAATATCTTTTTTATTCTTTATTAAATATAGAATGTTTGTTTTGTAGCCCATAGGGGAATCGAACCCCTCTTTCCAGAATGAAAATCTGGCGTCCTAACCGATAGACGAATGGGCCATAAGAGTTTTTTGTTCTAACTAAACAGTCTTCTCTCATTTTGCGGCTGCAAATATAGTTCGTTTTTCTGTAATGTCAAAATATTTTCTTCTTTTTTGTCAAAAAAAATTGAAAAAGTGGATTTGTTTATATAACTATTCCCTATTAATTGCATTTCACGTGGCATAATTGAATAATTTTGTCTGACAAATATTCTGAAAAACTCCTCTCTCAAGCTTTTCCATTATTTTCTTCAGGTATCCATACAGCATATTTACCCTTGATTCAATAAAAAGAAATGTCGTTGGAGGGGCTGATCATAAACTATCTCTTAATTCTGATAGCGAAGTGTAAATATTAAAACCTTGGCAGGAAGGCCACAAAGAAACAAGAAACACTGCCCCCAAAATCACACAACGAATATCTTTTATATCATATTGAATATACATAGGTTAATAACTTAAATTACAGCCATTGCTGTTGCGATTAATCCAAATAAGCTATTTATGATAATAATACCAATACATGACATACGGAAGCCTGCTATAGCTAAACCTCTTAGCTTTTTAAATAGGCCAACAAATGAAAAGGTCAGTCCCAAAATCCAAAGTATGATATTGAGAATAGGCACCCTGCAGCATAATAGGCCGATAAGTGCTAACACGAATCCAACAACTCCCAGACTATTATTCTGTATTGTTTCGGCTTGTTGAATAATTGTATGTCTTCAAACCAAAGTTTACCACTGCAAATTATATAAAAAAGTTTGGGGTGGATGTTCTACCCCGATTTGCAAACTGATTATAGCAGGCAATCCCTGTTGAACGCCGAGAAAGATCCGTAAGAGCTCGAAGACAAAAAATTAACATATCCTATCAAAAATCCATTTGATTTTTAATAGGATATCTGTGTGTATAATACTTGGAAAGCACTTTCCTCTCAGCATTTAATGCAGAGAAATGATTGGATTTATAGAGGATATACATATAATTTTTTGGAAATTTGAAGATTACTGTCGCATATTCTTCCAGCACCCTCACCTCTCCCAAATCACACCAAAATAGAAAATGCGTCTGCCGTAATGGTCGAAATAGTGCGAGGAATAGTCGCTGTTATAATACACCGCACTTTCGTTCTTGAAATCGAAAATATTGGTGATTGAAAGAAACGGGATAATGGCGGTGCCATTTTTAAGTGGCGTGTAACGACTGAACGAAAAATCAATTTTGTGATATGTGTTAAACCGCTTACTGTTAATCATTTCGCTAAAAATCGGAATAGGATAGGCAAACGCCGTCTTACGCACAACCCTCTCTATCGGCGTATAATAGCCTCCCGGATGTCCTATATAGCTTAGTGATGCTTGAAACCATTTCAAAGTGCTATATTGCAGTGTGATTTTTGTGAAATAGTCAAAATCGTACTTGCCATGAAATATCTTTCCGGCTTTGTGCCACTTCTGACGCATAAAAAGATTGGATACCGTGAGTTTGACGTATGTTGCAAAACGATATTCCGCATATGCCTCTACACCAAAAGTTTCAATCTTATCAATCGATGAAAACGCGTCAAACTCCTGCTCGCCTTTCTCCCTTTTATAATAAATGGCAGCTTTTGCTCCAAAATCATTCTTTTGAAAACTGTAGTCACACGCCAACTGATAGCTACTCAACAAGCCAAACGCTTTGTTGTAGTGGTTTGGCGTGGCATAACTGTTATACTTTCCGGCATTTACAAAAATCGACTGCATATTATCGATTTTATATTTACAACCCGCCTGTGCATTCAAATAGTGTTTTTGTGTGGCGGTTACGGGAACATTAGCGCGCAAGCCGGTTGAAAAACTGAATTTCTTCGACATTTCATAGTCAAGATAGGCATAGCCTTCGGCAATATGATTTTCTATTTTTTTATTAGATATCATTGTGGGAGCTGTTGGCTCAATGGCAAATGGATATTGAGGAATAGTATCGTTGAAGCGATTAGCATGATAGCCATATGTCAGTCCCGTTTGTACTTTCAAATGGTTTGTCCATTGACTTTTGAAATTGATAGAAGTATAGAGGTGGTGAACTTTTTTAGCGGAATAGATGCTCCCAAAATCGAAATGCTGATGCGATGCGTTAATTCCTGTATTCACACTTAGCGTCGCTCTTGTGGTATAATATTGTAAGGTGTTCACTGAGAAAAATCGCTGATTATCACCCTTCGCTTTTCCACTATAATTCAAACTGTTAATATTTAGGTCATATCCTTCGTCGATAGCATAGTTGAACGAATTAAATTCCAATTTTTCGGTTGGACGGTAATGAAAATTCAATCCAAAATCTTTTGCATTAAACACTTTTAAATGCGGTAAATGATTTCGTTGCATGACAATAAATGCGTTGTATCTCTGACAGTTTCCATACAGCTGCACAAAATTATTCTCGCTTTTATTTAGTTGTTGTGACAGAAAAAATCCGACCGCACCAATTGATAAAGAAACCTGTTGCTGATTTTGCGGAAGATTTCTCAGTGTTTGGATTTCAACGAGTCCGGCACTACTATTTCCATAGGTAAGAGGTGGATTACTCGCATATACATATTGATTGTGTATGATTTCTGTATTGAACAGGCTAAAAAAACCTTGATTATTTAGTGCGCTGCTCCGTACAGGATTGTAAACCGGCACACCGTTGAGAATAATGCGTGTACGATCCGGCGAACTTCCCCGCAAAGACGGATTTGCTGTTTCGTCATCCGTCGTAGAAGCGGGTAATATTGTGATGGCTTTTAATGGGTCACCTTGTGCTAGGGGATTAAAATAAACGTCCAGCTTTCTTATTTTTGTTACCGAAAATTTTTCGGATATCGGGTCTCGTGCCATAATAACCACTTCATTCAGCGTTTGGCTCTCTTCTTTTAAGATGATGGTTAAATTTTCTTTGGATAATATTTCCTTAGTGAGTTTAACTGTTTTGGTTTGATAACCGATGAACGAAACTTCCAATATCGTCTCCTCATTATTTGGAATAGTCAGGCTAAACATACCGTCCAAATCGGTAGATGTGCCTTCTTGCGGTCGTGTAGCAAGATACACATTGGCGGCGAATATAGGCTCCCCATTACTGTCGGTTACTTTCCCCGTGATATTGATTTGCGAAAACGCATAAGTCGAACAAAGCCAAAACAATAGACTATTTTTCCATTTCATAACTTCCAACTTTTAATCTGTTTCGCAAGCCCTTGAAGTTGACTGTCGTTTGGATAATTTTTCATTGCCTCCGCATGATAAATTTTCGCTTTCTCATGGTTGCCTTTACGAATATACCACCGAATAAGCAACTCATACGCCTCTCTTTTTCCCCACGATGGCAATACGTCGTTTTTCACACTTTGGTCGGGTAAAGCGATGGCTTTCAGCAAATATTCTTCCACATTTTTGCCGCCGCCAAAACGTTCCGGCTTATAAAAATCACTACTTCCAAGCACGAAATAAGCCCTCAAATTCCTGGGGTCTTTTTCAATGGCTAACTTACCGTGCTTTTCAATCTGTCCTGACAGAAAAATAATTTTTACCATGTTTTTAAACTGTATGGCAAAGCCTTCCGTAAGCGATAGTAATGCATAATCTTCTGATGTTTTATTTTTTAGATTGTCCAGCCATTCTACAGCTTTGTCAATGTTTTTTTCCGCGTTCTCTTTATCGCTTTGCGTAAGGTAGAAAATGGCCGTATAGTATTTGGCATACGCACGCCAATAAACAAAAATATTTTGCTTGCGACTGCCATACTGTTCTTGTAGTTCAGCGTTGAGTTGCAACAATGGCGTGGCGTCGCTTTGTCGCTGTGCCTCCATAAAGCGGGTTTGTATCTGCGATTGTATGTTTGTCAAACTATTTTTTGGTGATGTTTGGGCCATCACGTTTTCTACTAAAAGAAGAAAGAAGAAAATCTTGAAAATTGAAATAATATGTCTCATAATGCTCTTATTTTATAAATTAGTTTATTTTATAAATCATATGTGCAAAAAAAGGAAGCACTTATAGTGTACTCGTTCTATATTATTCTATATATCCCCTCAACGCGTCTACATACGCTTCAAAAGCCTGCAATCCTTTGGCGGTTAGGCGTGCTTCGGTGTTGGGATAATTATTTTTAAATGTTTTCTTTACGGTTAAATACCCCGCCTGTTCCAATTTTTGAATTTGTACACTGATGTTTCCCGAAGTGGCATTGGTCACCTCTTTGATGCGATTGAAATCGGCTTTTTCTTCCGAAACCAACAACGACATAATCGCCAGCCGCAGCTGAGAATGCAAAAGCGGATCAAGATTCTTAAACATGATCGCGTCTTTTATGAGCTACATACAACTGAATACCCGGAATCACGAATAACAATAAGGCGATTGTCGCCACGATAAGACTGTGATAGTGCCACTCTACGAAAATGGAGCCGTAGGCAACGAATGTTCCTACAATAGCCAAACAAATCCAAAGGTAGTTTTTCAGACTCAATGCCGATGCCATGGCAGCCATGCAAAATGGGAGAAAAATTACTGTCGTAGATCCAATGCCAAATTTTGGTCCGAAGATAAAACCGGTGAGCATTGCCAATATTCCCGCTATAAGCCAAACAAGGCCCAACATATCCACAGGGTTACGGTTGATTGCTCGCTTACGATTTTTATTGAAATTGATAATAAAGGTAATCAGAAACCCCGGCACCATAGTAAATAACCATACATATCCAGAAATATTTCCTTTCCCCATGCGTATCATAATATATTGAGTCACACCGGATATAACAATTAAGACACCCCAGAAAAGCAGAAAAAAACCATTCTCTTCGTACTTCTGTTTACGTTGGTCAATCACGGTTTGAATAATCTTCAAACTCTCTTGCGTTGTCAAATTTTCCATAACTCTATTTTGTTTTAAGTGATAAATACTTTGCAAATATAAAGTAATTTACAATATAAACAAAATAAATTATAAAGATAATTTTAGAAAACAAGACAAAAGGAGGTTTGTTCAAGCAAATAAAGTGGAATACTTCCTTTACACTGTAATTCGACAAATCGATTATAGGAAACTGTTGCAGTAACACATATTGTGTACCTTTGCTCCTGGGTTATATGTTTTTCATTTTCCATAACAACACAAAGTTAAAACTTTTATCCTAATGATAGAGGGTCTAGATCCTCTATTATTTTTTTCTTGCATTGCATTTACAAATTAAACTTACAATCTTTGTTAGAGGGATATTTTATCTTGCTTTTCTACAAAATATTTATTATTTTTGTGAAACATACATAACACCTTTATCTAAAATTTGGAATAACATGAATGGACGTCTTTCTTGTGTATTTACATTGTTTTTTGCTCTTTTTGTAGCAACATCGTCCCATGCGCAGGTGAATGATTGGCGAAACTATTTAGAGCGTATGGCAGAGGAGGAAATGAATGCGGAAATGATAGAAAACCTCTATGAAGAGCTCTTGTCGTTGGAGAAAAATCCAATAAATCTAAATACTGTGACGCGCGAACAGCTGGAAAGTTTTCCATTGTTGAACAACGAGCAAATAGAAGGCATGATTCGCTTCTTACAGAAATATAGACCGCTTGCAACGGTATATGAATTGCGAAATATTCCACAACTTGATTATGAAACAGTGGAGCGTATCATTCCATTTTTTTGTGTTGAAAAAGGCGATAAAAAAGAACCCTATCCATCATTTTCTGAAATGTACAGAAATGGTAAGAGGGATATGCAATTACGATTTGATAAAACACTTACCAAGCGCAGTGGGTATCGTGATTACTCTGATAGCATTTTACAGAAATATCCGAATAGAAAATATGTGGGAGAAGACTTTTACAGCTCATTGCGCTACTCATTTCGCTTTAAAGATAAGTTACAATTTGGACTCACGGCGGAAAAAGATGCCGGTGAACCTTTATACACAAAAGGATATCCCAAAGGATTTGATCATTATGGTTTCTATTGCATGGCTAACAATATCGGAAATATAAAACGAGTGGTAGTGGGTGATTATAGACTCTCATTTGGACAGGGACTTGTACTCAATAATGATTTTATCGTTAATAAAGCATGGGCGATTGATAACATCGCAAGGCGAACGATGCTGCCAAAGCGGCATTTTTCAACCGCCGAGAGTGGCTTTTTCAGAGGCGCATCAATGGTGTATCAACTCAATCGTGTAGATGTAACCGCATTTTATTCATATCGAAAAATTGATGCCAATCTTTCTAAGGAAGATGAAATTACATCGTTCAAGACGGATGGTTTGCATCGAACTTTATCAGAAAGGTCAAAAAAAAGAAATGCAACAGAACAAGTTTTGGGAGGTAACATAAACTATCGGAACAATCGATTTCAATTGGGCGTAAGTTCTCTATATTCTTTCTTTAATAAGCCTATTTATCCGACTGTCAGAGATTACAATATCTATCACTTTCGTGGCTCACACAATTTCAATATTGGGATAGATTATTCTTATCGGCTTCCAAATTTATTGTTTGCCGGTGAAACGGCTCGATCTCAAAATGGCGCGGTGGCAACTTTGCATGCAGTTCATTTTTATCCTTCCTCCTCACTGTCCGTGAGTGCGTTGCATCGATATTTCCCGGTCTCTTATCACGCCCTTTATGCACGTGCATTTTCCGAAGGCAGTGATGTTCGTAACGAACAGGGTGTTTTCTTAGGTGCAACATATAAGCCGTTTTATAGTTTTTCTTTAACTGCATTTATTGATTATGCCTATTTCCCGTGGCTAAAATATAATGTAAGTTTACCCTCTCATTCAGCCGATATTTATTTGCTGTCTTCTTATGCTTTCTCGCGATTCAACTCTATTGAGGCACGAATAAAATACAAACAAAAGATGAAGAATAAGCGATTTGAAACAGATCGTTCATTTCGAGTGCTACCCTATGATACGTATAAGTTTCGATTGCGTTATTCACATGAATTGTCAACCGGATGGTTGTTGCGAACCAATGTTGATTTTGTATCCTACAAAGAAGATATGTCCTCTGCTCAACGAGGCTATATGTTCTCGCAGAATATTGGTTATCGTGGTCAGAAACCGTTGTCTGCAGATTTTTTTATGGCCTATTTTAATGCCGATACAAACAATGCACGGCTCTATTCTTACGAGCGTAACTTATTGAATACTTTTTATATGCCATCGTTCTATGGAAAGGGTTGTCGATTGGTTCTGTCTACAAAATATATTGTCAAAACCAACCTATCCTTTTCAGTCAAAATGGGGCATACACGATATTTTAATCGCCACCAAATTGGAAGCGGGACTGAACGTATAGATGGAAATAGACGCACCGATTTGTTTACATATTTGCGTTGGTCGTTTTGAACTGAAAGATTCTCTCAAAAATATCCGACTCTTTTCAAAACACCATCGAAATAAACCTTTGCATGCCCCCCCTTTCTTATGAATCAGTGAATATCGCATTTTTTAACATCGGCGTCCACTAAAATGCCAATGCCATCAAGATTCAAATTTGAGTAACGCTTATCGTCAATCCTGATCATGATACTGCAAAAGTGAAACAGACACTCATAGAACTTCTCTGGAATAGCGAGCATGTTCAGAAAAATGTTGATGTATTACGTTAATTACCAGAGATTCATTGAAGCATCAGAAGAAGGTTGGGCAAAAATGCTTCAAGCAGTCAAGGATAGACTGCCGGAACCCTCCCTTTTTGATTGATGGGGCTTGGTTTTCTGAAATGAAAGTCTTAATCGGGTTAAATCTGCGATTCAGATAACTCATTATACAATTTTATTGTTTTAGCGGACAGCAATAATAAAATATATTTTTTCAACATAATTTTATTTTATAAGGAATGACCCACTTCCACTCCAAACTGTCTGCAAAATGATGAAGAATTTCCAACAAGCAATAAAAATGCATCATTTATTAATCTTGATCAACCAAGTTGTTTTAATACATCTTTCATGTTCCACTCCAAAATCGCCTTTCCTAATCAATTAATTCAAAACCGGTATAAGGCACAAGCACCCTCGGAATGCGGATGCCTTCGGCTGTTTGGTTGTTTTCCAATAGTGCGGCAACAATACGCGGCAATGCCAAAGCACTTCCGTTGAGCGTGTGGCAAAGTTGAATTTTACGCTCGGCGTCGCGATAGCGACATTTTAGTCGGTTGGCTTGATAGTTTTCAAAGTTAGAAACAGAACTTACCTCCAACCAACGTTTTTGTGCAGCCGAAAAAACCTCAAAATCAAAAGTAAGCGATGAAGTAAAGCTGATATCGCCACCGCATAAACGCAAAATGCGCCACGGCAGCTCCAATTTTTCTACAAGTGTTTGCACATAATTCACCATTTCGTCGAGTCGCTGATAAGAGTTTTGTGGTGTATCGATACACACAATCTCCACTTTATCAAACTGATGTAGACGATTCAGCCCACGTACATCTTTTCCGTATGAACCGGCCTCGCGACGAAAACAGGCAGAATATGCGGTGTTTTTTATGGGCAATTCTTTCTCATCGAGCACCACATTGCGATAGATATTGGTGATGGGCACTTCTGCCGTCGGGATAAGGTATAAATCGTCAGAAGCAACCGGATACATTTGCCCTTCTTTATCGGGAAGTTGTCCTGTGCCAAATCCGGAATCACTATTTACCAAATAGGGCGGCTGCATCTCAATAAATCCGGCTTCGCGTGCATTGTCCAAAAAGAAATTGATGAGGGCACGCTGCAATCGAGCACCTTTTCCTTTATACACAGGGAAACCCGCACCGCTAATTTTCACACCAAGCTCAAAATCAATTAAATCATATTTCTTTGCTAATTCCCAATGCGGCAACGCGTTATCGGCGAGCGAAGGCATTGTTCCACCTTCACGTTCTACCACATTGTCTTCGGCACCTTTTCCTTCGGGTACCGAAGAGTGTGGAAGGTTCGGGATGGTTACAAGAATTTGTTGTATTTGCTCTTCGGCGTTTCGCAACGTTTCTTCTTGCTCTTTTGTGGTCTCTTTCAGCTTAGAAACAGAAGCGCGAATAGCCTCCGCCTCCTCTTTTTTGTCTCCTTTCATCAATATGCCGATTCGTTTCGATACGGTGTTGATTTCGGACAAGTTGGCATCTAAGGCTGTTTGTGTGGCTCTTCTGGTTTTATCTAAATCGATGATTTGCCGAACGGCATCGGCTGCATCAAAATGTTTGATGGACAAGCGGCGAATGATTTCTTCCGGCTGTTCGTTAATAACTTTGAGTGTAAGCATATAAAAATGGCTGTTTCAACTGTTTTGTTTGATAAAAAGAAAGTGCAAAGGTAGCAATATTCTTGACATTAAAACGATTGAACGGTGTATTTGTTTTTGGGTTAATGAGATATCAGAAAATTTGAAAATGAAGAAATTCGCGGGCTTCTCGCTCTTTTATTTTTCTCTGGCGTTCACGATGTATAACCCAATATGCAAATCCTGCAAAGGCGGCAAAAATCAAAAAGTTTTTAGTTTTCATATAATTATAACAAATTAAATATTCTATGGTTTTTGTAAAACACAAAATTCGGAAAAAAAGTGCAATAAAAAAAATGAAATATGGGAAAATAGAGCCGCTTCAAAGACAATTGTTTTCTGACAATCGATAGATTATTTTTTCCTCCGCTCCTCTCCTATTATGTGTATCACAAGCATATTACGTGTGGTGTCGGTGACGCGAAACCGGTTATCGGAACGCTCTCCTACAATCCACACAATATCATCTCCTGAGATGAGAATCCACACATTTTCTTTATCAGAAGCACTAAATTTTCGGTCAGTAAAATAGTCGCTTAATTTCTTCCGACCGGTCATGCCAAAGGGAATAAACCAATCTCCCGGTTTCCATCGACGTAAAACAAGCGGAAAAGAAATTGTGTCTATATCCAGATACAATATCGATTTGTCTTTTACAATTGCATTGTCGGATGATGTTTTTTCTATTTTTAAATGCATCGGATGTTTAACTTCATTACAATCGGCATCAATATAAAAATCGGATTCGGAAGTTTGAGACCGCACTTTATCCAGCAAAAAACAATCACGATCGCGCGTCAAGCGATAGCCTTTGTTGGAATAAAATCTTTTCCCGGGTTGCGCGTTAATGCTCTCATAAACATCTTCGATGTCAGAAGACGAAAATCCCAATGGCGACAAAATATGGAAAAGCAATGAGCGGGGCGAAGGCAATTTCTTCATGGGCTCGATAGCGATTTTATTGTCAATAAAAATATCTTTTGTCCATTGTTCAAGTGAATGTTGATATACTTTCTCCGTCTCAGAAAGATGATACGAAGTGCGCAGTATGGCTTCTTTAACAGCAGGGTTTAATGTTTCCAACGCCGGAATAATTTTAAGACGTATGGCATTTCGCAAAAACGCCTCGTCGGCATTGGTACTGTCAAAAACAAATGGAATATCGCGTCCGCGCAAGTATTCGTGTATCTCTTCATGTGAAACCACCAATAAAGGACGAACGATATATCCATTTTTTGGCGAAATGCCTGTCAAACCTTTGATGCCGGTTCCTCGAATTAAGTTTAGCAAAACGGTTTCGATAGAATCGTCTCTATGATGTGCCACGGCAATGGCTTGGGCAGAATATTTTTTGCGAACGGTTTCAAACCATCTGTATCGTAGCTCACGAGCAGCCATTTCGATAGAGATTTTTTGTTCGCGAGCATATTTATGTGTGTCAAAATCGACAAATGTGGCCTCTATTTTATGCTGCTCACACCAATTACGAACAAATGCAGCATCGCGATTCGATTCATCGCCACGAAGATGAAAGTTGCAGTGAGCTGCGATACAGGGGTGATTCAGCCGTCTGAGGATATCCAATAGCGCCATGGAATCGGCACCACCACTGGTTCCCACAATCACCGTAGAGCCCGGCTTTATCAAACTCTGTTGTTCTATATATTTTTCAATCTTATGCAGCATCTTGTTTTCATCTTCTCAAAACAAATATACATCATAATTTTTGATTCGCCACAGGACAATGAAAAAATGTATCGGAAAATCTTTTTAAACTAAAATGAAATGAAATCGCAAATAAAACCGTATTTTTGTGCAAAAGTTGAATCTGAATTTGTGTTTATGATAGAAAAAATTGAACAGCTATTACAAGAAATTGAGCGATTGACCCCTGCCTCGACCGAGGAAATTGAAGCATTACGTATAAAATATTTAAGTAAAAAAGGCATTATCAACGCACTGATGAATGATTTCAGGAATGTGCCAAATGAGCAGAAGCGTGAAATCGGCATCAAACTGAATCAACTTAAAAACCGAGCGCAAGAGAAAATCAATTCGATGAAATCGCAACTGTTGACGTCCAACGCAAAAACGCAGGAAATTGATTTGACACGCACCGCCTATCCCATTCCATTGGGAACGCGCCATCCGCTTTCGATTGTAAAAGAGCAAATTTGCAATATTTTTAAACGATTGGGATTTTCCATTGCTGATGGCCCCGAGGTGGAAGATGACTGGCATGTGTTTTCGTCGCTTAATTTTGCGGAAGACCATCCGGCACGTGATATGCAAGACACGTTTTTTATCCAACGCAATCCCGAAATTGTGCTGCGAACGCACACTTCGTCGGTTCAAACACGCGTTATGGAAAAAGCGGCCCCCCCCATTCGCATTATTTGTCCCGGACGCGTATATCGCAACGAGGCTATTTCGGCACGCGCTCATTGTCTTTTTCATCAAGTGGAAGCGCTCTATGTAGATAAAAATGTGTCGTTTGCTGATTTAAAACAGGCGTTACTGTTTTTTGCCAAAGAGATGTTTGGCAGCAACACACAAATTCGACTTCGTCCATCCTACTTTCCTTTTACTGAGCCGAGCGCCGAGATGGACATTTCGTGCCACATCTGTTCGGGAAAAGGCTGCAATATCTGTAAAAAAACCGGTTGGGTGGAAATTCTCGGATGTGGCATGGTTGACCCTAACGTGCTGGATAACTGCGGCATTGACAGTTCCATCTACACAGGATATGCTTTGGGAATGGGAATTGAACGCATCACAATGCTGAAATATCGCATCAATGATATTCGCTTGTTTTTCGATAACGATATTCGATTTTTAGAACAGTTTAAATCAGCATTATAAACGTAAAAATATGAAAAGACGGCTTCCCCTTATATCAATTATTTTTTGCTTATCCATTCCTCTGTTCGCACAAGAAACGGTACGCATGAATGCCGTGAAAGCGAACAATTATGGTGTGGCATATACACTGCCAAAAACATCGCTTGTAATCGAATTCACCATTAAAAAAACAATATTTCAACGAGGTGATTTTTATCCGTATGCACAGCGCTACCTGAATATAAATAATCCCATCACAGAAGACAGAATCGTTTATTCTATTGAAGATGTGCATATTGAGAACGCAGGGATTCCCAATAAGGAAAATTCATTTTTAGTGGAATTTAAATCAAACTCGCTGGAGCCCTATCTTTTTTTGACAAAAGAGGGTTTGATTTGCTCCATCAACGCGCAACCCGAATTTGACACGTTGCCCAAGCAGACAAACGCTACTTTACAAAACAAAGAAAGCGATATCAATCCGCGACAGTTTTTTACGGAAGAAATTATTATGGCAGGTTCCACCGCAAAACAGGCAGAACTGATTGCCAAACAAATATATGCTTTGCGACAAAGCCACAGCGACATATTGATGGGTGAAGCAGAAAACATGCCCCCTGATGGTGAGGCATATAAGCTGGTAATGACCCGTTTGGAAGAGCAACAAGCAGCTTTGACATCCCTTTTTTCAGGCAAAACAAATGATGAAACATGGATTGAAAAAGTGACCATCATCCCCGATAAAAACAATATAGACAGAAAGGTTGTCGCGCGATTTTCATCAAAACTGGGCCTAGTTGATTCCGACGACTTGGCAGGAAAACCATTATACTTGTCGCTAAAAAACAAAACACCCATACAGCATGAAGAACTTTCGGAAAGAGAACGGCAACGGATGGAAAAGAAATTTTCTTCGGGCGTGGTTTATAACATCCCCTCGAAAGGTATTTTGACCATCGATTTTGAGGGCGAAACCATTCATGAATCGGAAGTGGACATTGTGCAATTCGGCTCACAAGAAGTCCTCACCAAACGCATGTTCGACAACTTGAAAAAGCCTATTAGCGTCATCTTCTATCCACATTTGGGGGCCATAAAGCAGATTATTCAATAAGTAGTTTTTTAGCTTCATCTATTTTTTCACAATACATGTAAATATAGAGGAGGGATTTTTTTATATATACTAAGATATCTGTTGATTCTTGATTTCATCCAACTAGCTAAAACAAAAACTTAATTTCAATTGTTAAAAACAAACAATATAAGAATATAACATCACAACAGCGAATCGCCATTATGTTGCGATATCCCTTTCAATATAAAAGATAATGCAAGAAACAGATCAAGATAAAATATTAAATGAACTGACCACCAGCGATTATAAATTTGGATTTACGACTGATGTAGAAACCGAGTTTATAGAAAAAGGGCTGAATGAAAATATCATCCGATTAATTTCATCTAAAAAGAATGAACCCGAGTGGTTGTTGCAATTCCGCTTGGATGCATATCGCCATTGGCTTACGATGAAACAGCCGGATTGGGCACATCTTAACATCCCCCCCATCGATTTTCAAGACATCATCTATTATGCCGACCCACGCAATAAAAAAGCAGGTCCAAAATCGTTGGACGAAGTGGATCCCGAATTGCTAAAAACATTTGAGCGATTGGGAATTCCATTAGAAGAACAAAAACAACTCACCGGCGTGGCAGTAGATGCCGTAATGGACAGTGTTTCAGTAAAAACCACATTTAAGGAAGCGTTGGCAGAAAAAGGAATCATCTTTTGTTCATTCAGCGAAGCGGTTGAGCATCATCCCGATTTAGTGAAAAAATATTTGGCAACGGTCGTTCCTTATAAAGATAACTTTTATGCAGCACTCAATTCCGCTGTATTTAGCGACGGTTCATTTGTCTATATTCCCAAAGGCGTTCGCTGCCCGATGGAATTGTCCACCTATTTCCGCATCAATGCCGCAAATACGGGACAATTTGAACGCACTTTGATTGTGGCGGACGACGACGCGTATGTAAGTTATCTGGAAGGATGCACGGCGCCCATGCGTGATGAGAATCAGCTTCATGCCGCCATCGTCGAGATTATTGTTCATGAAAATGCCGAAGTAAAATACTCAACAGTGCAAAATTGGTATCCGGGTGATAAGGACGGCAAAGGGGGCGTTTATAATTTTGTTACCAAACGTGGTATATGCAAGGGAAACAACTCTAAAATTTCGTGGACGCAAGTCGAAACAGGCTCTGCCATCACATGGAAATATCCATCCTGTATTCTTGCCGGCGACAATTCAGTTGGCGAGTTTTATTCGGTTGCCGTGACCAACAACTTTCAACAGGCAGATACAGGAACCAAGATGATTCATCTCGGAAAAAATACGCGCAGCCGTATCGTTTCGAAAGGAATATCTGCCGGAAGCAGCCAAAACAGCTATCGAGGCTTGGTAAAGATTGCAAAAAAAGCAGAAAATGCCCGTAATCACTCGCAATGTGACAGTTTGTTACTAACCGATTATTGCGGCGCGCACACGTTTCCCTACACCGATATCCAAAATCCAACGGCTGTTTTGGAACACGAAGCCACAACCTCTAAGATTAGTGAAGATCAAATATTTTATTGCAATCAACGAGGATTGGGTGAAGAGGAAGCTATCGGACTAATTGTAAATGGATATGTAAAAGAGGTTGTAAACAAACTTCCAATGGAATTTGCCGTTGAAGCACAGAAACTTCTACAAATAAGCCTTGAAGGAAGTGTGGGATGATAACCAATCATCAAAATATATTTTAATTATACGAGGGAATTAACATCTAATATTTAATCCTCACTTTGAACTGTTGAGATAAACAAGATTATATTTTCATTTAGGAAGAAAAAAATCTATTTTCAAACGTTTAAATGCATGTTAAAGATAGATTTTTTCTGTAAACTCTTTTTGAACAAGCAACTTTATAATGACTGCTTTGCCCTAAAATTAGATTAGAAATTACTTTTTGGAATAGCACAATTTCGTCTTTTATAGCACAATTAAGAGTGAGTTTCGAAAAAAAACAGATATTATTTCCTACCAATCGATTGCATTCATGCCAAAACGTGCCAAATAATCATTTGCGCGACTAAAATGCTTATTATCAAAGAACCCACGATGAGCCGATAATGGTGAAGGGTGTACTGATTTCAGTACAAGATGCCTATTCGCATCAATATTGGCGCCTTTCCGTTGTGCATATGCTCCCCACAACATAAACACAAGGTGGTCGCGCTCGTTGGCGAGCAATCGAATGGCTGCATCGGTAAATTCTTCCCATCCTTTATGCTGATGTGAGCCGGCTCGATGTGCTTGAACGGTAAGTGTGGCATTCAATAAAAGGACTCCTTGCCTGCTCCACCGTTCAAGATTTCCGGATGTGGGAAACGGTTTTCCAAGGTCGTTTTGAATCTCTTTATAAATATTGACGAGCGAAGGTGGAATCGCTACTCCATCATTCACCGAAAAGCACAAACCATGGGCCTGTCCCGGTTCATGATACGGATCTTGACCCACGATTACCACTTTTACATCATCAAATGGACAGCTGTCAAAAGCATTGAAAATCAATCGTCCAGGAGGATAAATGGTTTTAGTTCGATATTCGTTTCGTACAAATTCGGTAAGGGTTTTAAAATAGGGCTTTTCAAATTCAGGTTGAAGCCGTTTTTTCCAACTTTCTTCTATTTTCACATCCATATTTTTTATGATTCAAGAGGTTAAGAATACAAATTTACACGTTTTTTCTGAAACTCGCATAAATTCATTCTACTGCTTTAAATTAATCAATGGTCTTATTTATATCAAGAGTTCAAAACTGTATTAGATGTATAAAATTTGTTTTGTGCCCATGCTATATCAAAGGAATATTATTCAGTTTTGCTTTTTCACGCATCGCCTTAGGCCATATACTCGATTGAATTTCACCAACATGCGCCTTACGCAAATAGTACATGCAGAGGCGCGATTGTCCGATTCCGCCACCAATAGAAAGAGGTAGCTCGTTATTTATAATTCGTTGATGAAAATAGAGTTGCAAGCGCTCTTGCATCCCTCTTATTTTCAATTGCTTCCGAAGCGCCGTTTTATCCACCCTAATTCCCATGGACGAAAGCTCCATGGCACAATGCAGCACCGGATTCCAAATCAATAAATCTCCGTTTAAACCATAGAATCCCTCTTCGTTTGGCGTTGTCCAATCGTCGTAGTCAGGCGCGCGTCCATCATGAGGCTCGCCATTCGATAACGTGCCGCCAATTCCCATAACAAAAACAGCTCTATACTCTTTGGTTATGGCATCTTCACGCTTTTTTGGTGAAAGATTGGGATATTTTCTTAACAGTTCTTCGGATTGAACAAAAGTGATCGTGCTTGGCAACTCAGGCTTTATGATAGGAAATGCCTCTGATATTAAATATTCAGTACGTAGCATCGCACTGTATATTCTTTCGACAAGCGATTTCAGAAAACCTATGGTTCTATCCTTTTCACCGATAACCATTTCCCAATCCCACTGATCGACATAAAGAGAATGCAAATTATCCAACTCTTCATCGGCGCGAATGGCATTCATATCGGTATAAATTCCATAGCCATTTTTTATATTGTAATCTGCAAGGACCATGCGTTTCCACTTTGCCAACGAGTGCACAATTTCAGCCTCTACTCCATCCATGTCTTTGATGCGAAAGCTGACGGGGCACTCTTCACCATTTAAATCGTCGTTGATACCGACACCTTTTTCGACAAACAACGGTGCTGTAACGCGTCTAAGTCGCAACTCAGATGCCAAATTTTGCTGAAAGGAATCTTTAATGCATTTGATTCCGCGTTCGGTTTCGGAAAGATTAAGTAAGGGCTTGTATCCATGAGGAATAATCAAACGAGACATAAAAAGATTTTTTATACGTTTTTTAGTTTTCAAACGCACAAAGGTAATCTTTTTACCAATCTTATCAAATAATTTGATAACAACAAGAGTGCTTAAATAAACAAAACGACATCAAACTATAAGTTTTCCTATCAATTGCGCAATTGAATCGAGATGATGTTTTTCAAGGTATTGTTCCATTTCTTCAATTATTTTCACGGAAACGGTAGGGTCGATAAAATTATAGGTTCCCACTTGAATTGCAGATGCTCCGGCAAGCATAAACTCAATAGCGTCCTCGCCATTTGAGATACCTCCCATGCCAATAACAGGGACATTGACGGTATTGTACACTTGCCACACCATGCGCAGCGCAATCGGCTTTATACAAGGTCCTGAAAGTCCTCCGGTGACGGTGGACAGCTTTGGTTTTCGGGTTTGCGCGTCAATCGCCATTCCCAAAAAGGTGTTCACTAACGATACGGCATCGGCACCTTCCGCTTCAACAGCTCGTGCAATTTCCGTAATGTCGGTAACATTTGGCGATAATTTGACAATCAGTGGTTTTGGATAAACATTGCGAACAGCTTTGGTTACTTTTGCCGCCGAAAGACACGAAGTTCCAAACGCCATTCCTCCCTCTTTCACATTGGGACAAGAAATATTAAGCTCAATGGCGGGAATTTTGTCTAAATCTACAAGTTTTTCGGTGCATTTCACATAATCTTCAATAGTAGAGCCATTTACATTCACAACAATATGTGTGTCAAGCGATTTTATTTCCGGGTAGATGTGTTGTATGAAATAATCCACACCTTTATTTTGCAATCCCACAGCATTAAGCATTCCCGATGGCGTTTCCGCCATGCGCGGATAATCGTTGCCTTCGCGAGGCATATAGGTTGTGCCTTTCACTACGATGCCTCCTAACTGATTGATATCAATGAAATCTTGATATTCAGTTCCATATCCAAAAGTGCCGGAAGCCGTCATTACCGGATTCTTGAACGTAAGATTTCCAATTTTTACATTTAATCGATCCATATCAGTTCATTTATATTGAAAACAGGTCCTTCGGTGCAAGCACACAGATTGCCTCTTTTGGTTTTTTCGACACAGCATAAACATGCGCCAAAACCGCAAGCCATAAGATTTTCCAACGAAACTTCACACTCAACATCTTTTTTACGAGCATAGTTTGCAACCGCCACCATCATGGGTTTTGGGCCGCATGTGTAGATAATGTCAAATCGCTCTTTTTGGAGAATGGAATGATCGGTAACAAACCCTTTTTCGCCTTTGCTGCCATCTTCGGTTGTGCAATGAACGACGCCATATTTCTCAAATTGCTCCAATTGTAACAAATCCTTTTCAGCGGCTCCACCAAGTAAAAAATTAGGTATAAACCCTTTCGATTTAAGAACTTTTCCCAACATAAGCATCGGCGCTATCCCTACACCACCTCCAATGAGTAGTGTTTTTGCAGTTTTGTCGGTCGGTATTGAAAACGAGTTTCCCAATGGAAAGATAATATTCAGACGCTCATTAGGTTGCGTAGAACAAATCTGATCAGTACCTTCACCCACACGTTGAACAAGCAGCCACAGTTCATTTTGCTTTTCATCGACAAAATTGATGGAAATGGGTCTTCGTAAGAAAACAGTATCGTTTTTTTCAACCAGAATCTGCACAAACTGTCCCGGATTCATCGCAGGGAGTTTTTGTGAGGTTGCCGGTGAAACTTTAAGTAAATGATTTTTATGATTCAACCGCTCGTTCGACTGAACAACGAAATCAAGAATTCTTTTCATTCAATGCCGTTAATAAATAAATCATGTAATGGTTATGCAAATGTACAAAAACCCTTTTGAAATGTAATAAAACAATTCATTTAATTTACAAAGCCTCAGATAACGCAGATAGGTAGTCGCTCCTTGAAAAGCACCTATTTCATCTGATAATCAGAAGAAGTAGATGCTTTTTAAGAAACGACTATATAATGTGCTGTTTATCGGCATCCATTTTATTCGGACATAAAAAAAAAGCCGTTCTTTTTCCCTAAATTTAAGTTCTTGAAGTAATTATAAATTTGTGGAAGATTTATTTGTTGAAATTTCTACTCCCTCTCCGTTGCAAATAGCCATCAAGTTGCGTTATCAGCCAAAGTAGACTGGAAACAAACACAATAAGGAGAATTGTCCACACAAACGATTCCGACTGCAAAAATTCTTTGCCTTTACACAGAAAGGCACCGCCGATAACTGCGGCCAATATGGCGTACATGATGCCAAAAATACTGACAAGGTCTTTTAGTACACTATTGGAGCGCGATTTTTGTGTCGATACGCCACGGCGCGTTAATGCACGCTCGGTTTCTATCTGCTGCATGATGTGATGCTGCAAGTTTTCGGGAGCTTGCCGTTTGGCAGACTGCATCATTTGGCGGATTGTTTCTTCTTCTCTTTGCTTATTTTTTTGTATCATAGTATCGTTTGTTATTGATTTATCGATTCTGTCGCTTCTTTTCCGTAACGTTCGAGGAGCATCGCTTTAAATAATTTTCGCGCACGAAAAAGTTTCACTTTCACGTTGGAGTCGTTCAGCCCGGTAATTTTTGCAATATCCTTGATTGCATTGTCTTCCAAATAAAATAGTGTCAGCAGCAGTGCATCGCCGGATGGCATCGCGTCCAAAATGGCTGTTACCATCGCTTTTTGCTCACCGTTTTCTACATCAATTGCCGTGTTGGTATTGGATATATACGACACGTTTTCGATTTGCTCGGCTTCGGAATACCAAATTTTTGTACGCATGTGCGTAACGGCGGTGTTGTACACAATGCGATAGAGCCACGACGAAAATTTGCTGTCGGCACGAAAACTGTGCAAATTACGAAACGCCTTCACATAGCTTTCTTGCACCACATCTTCCGCGTCTTGCATGTTGCCACATATCCGATAAGCAATGGTTATTGCCATGTCCTGAAATGTTTCGACAAAATAGCCAAACGCGGAAGTGTTGCCTGATAACACTTGCTGCACACGCTGTTTTTCATTCATCGCGGAAATCTCGGATTGATGTTATTCAATAATCGAGTTGGATTCATTTTCGTTCGGTGACTTCATTTTTTGCATAACAAAAAAATAGATTAAAAAGCCGATTCCGAGGAAAAAGACGATGCTTGCCGCCATTGGAATAAAAGCGAACCTTGTATCCAAGATTTGTTCGAGAAAAGAACCCACCACAAAACTTACACCAAGACTTACGAGCACAATGCCGTTGCGAAGTTCCACAAAACGATTGGGATTCGCGCGTTTTTTAGGACTATCGGGCGGAATGATACCTTGATTGATAAGCCCCATGCGCTCTTTATGTTTTGCGCTGATATCTTTCTTTCCTAAAATTAATCCCGTAAGAATAGGTAATCCTACTACAATAAAGAAAAAAATAATTACCATTGAATCCTTCATAATATCACTTTTTAAAGATGAATAATAATTTGTTTGTATCTATAAGTAATACTTCGGTAAATATTCAATTAACCAATTAAAATTCAATGATTTACATAACATAGTTTAACATAAAAAAGATGATTAAGCAGCTGATTATCAGTATCTTTATAGCTGATCAAAACCTAATAAA
>JAEZZZ010000156.1 GCA_023418255.1 Bacteroidota bacterium | reverse complement strand
TACTTCAACGGGAAATTCTGTTTTAACTGTTTAAACAGTAATTCTATCTGCCAACGCAATTTATAGATGGAGCTATTAAATCGGGACGCGTTTCAAACAAATTGGTTAGAAACTCAAATTTGCGTTTATTTGCATCCGAAAGGGTGCTGCGGTATGGAAGGCTGCCTAATTGAAAGTGTTTTGTTTTGCCCGATAATCCAAGCATTGCTCCGGATACTTCACGCAAAGATGTGACTTTTGCAAATACGCCAAAGAGCATATTTATCAAATGGTCTTTAGTTATGAACTTCTTTATGTATTGGTCGGCATTGTGTTTAATGCTGTTTCGGGTAATAATAGAGTTATCAATCAAAGAAATTAGCTTTCCGAAAACAGATTGTCCGATAAAATGTGTACTTTTGTTCATTGTAGTATTGCGTTGTTTTGAACACAAAACTACTAAAAGAGTGTATGGGATGAAAGTTTATTTTTGTTCCTGCACTTTGGATTATTTTTTATCGGACAATAGTGATTTCAAACAAAAATATAACGTAAAATGCGGTTTAAACTTACATTATATATTGATAAAAACGTATATGGCAATATGTTGCCATTCAATTATCAATATGAGTTGCAGGCTGTTATATATCGATTTTTGTCGCAATCGAATGAGGCTTTTGCCACATGGCTTCACAACAATGGTTTTTGTGCAGAGAAGAAACAGTTTAAGTTGTTCACCTTTTCTCGTTTGCATATTCCAAAATTTAAGTTGCTTGATGATGGCTTGGCTATTCTTAGCGATACCGTCACTTGGCATGTTTCTTTTCTTCCCGAACGTAGTACGCGAACATTTATTGAAGGACTTTTCTCTGAACAGAACTTTGAATTAGGTACACGAAAGATGCGAATAAAATGCCATGTGCAAAGTGTTGAGATGCTCCCAGGTCCCGATTTTAAGCAAACAATGAGTTTTCAAACATTGTCACCCATCTGTATTCCATGGAAAAAATCGGATGATACAGAAGAATATATTCCTGTCGATCATCGCGAAGCAACCGAGTTGGTAAAACAAAACCTGCTGAGCAAATATTTGGCACTGGAAAAGAAAGAATATCCAACCGATAATTTCCCTTTCGAAATAACGCTGCTCTCTCCCTCCAAACCTATGCTCGTCGCTATCAAGCAGGGAACACCACAACAAAGTCGGATTAAGGGATTTATGTGTCGCTTTCGATTGACGGCTCCTTCGGACTTGATGAAGATTATGTATGAATCGGGTTTTGGAAGTAAAAACAGTGTTGGTTTTGGGATGGTAAAAGTGTGGAAGGATATAAAAGTGAAGGATTGACACGAACACGCCAATCCTTCGCCTTGAAATAATATCGTGTGATAAAGTTTATTCTATATCCTTCACCAAAAATTACCTATAACGGTTGAATTTACAGTACAATTAATTATGATATTAAGGTAGAGGAAATTGATGAATTCCCTCTACTTTTTTTCTGAAAGAAAAAACACAATTTTATTGGCTTTTACCAATTCTTCGTGCGATATGCGATATCCTTTGTGGGGTTTTCCATCAATCTCGATGCGATTGATATAGTGTGCTTTCTCCGATGATTTGCGTGTTTCTATTGTCAATTGACGTTCGCCTTTCAATGCCGGATTCAGTGTCAATGTTATTTTGTCGAAGGTCGGCGTCGTGAACGTGTATGACGGGTCGGTGGCATTATCGGGATAAAATCCCATCATCGAAAATACGCACCATGTGGACATTGTTCCCGTATCGTCATTTCCCGGCAAACCGTCGGGCGAGTTCTTAAAATGCTTTTGTAACAATTCACGCACCAGTTTTTGTGTTCTCCATGCTTCGTCTTTTACGTAGCTGAATAGGTACGGATAAGAAATATTCGGTTCATTTGTCGGGTCGTAGTGCCCATCGTCAAAAATCGATTGTAAATTACGTACAAATGCTTTTTTGCCACCCATCAAACGCATCAATCCTTGCACATCGTGTGGCACCATAAATGAATAATTGTAGGCACTTCCTTCGTGAAATCCCGGAACAGGTTCAAAGTTTTCGCCTTGTTTCGGATTGAAAGGCGAAAGAAACGAACCGTCGGGTAATAATGGTCGAAATGTGCCGTGCCCTTTGTCGTAATATTTTTTATAGTTGAGCGATTGTGTGTAAAAACGTTTGGCATCGGCTGTTTTTCCTAATGCCGCGGCAAACTTCGACAATGCATTGTCCGCTATGTAATATTCTAGCGCGTGAGATACCGAGTTATCATATTTTTTACGCAGCGGGACGTAGCCGAGGGATAGATAATCATCGATGTCGGGACGTAGAAAATTATCTTTCCCACGTGTTGTGGCGGATTTATACATTGCTTCATAAGCGGCATTCACATCAAAATCACGCAATCCTTTTTGCCACGTATCCACAATCACCGGAATTGCAGGATCGCCTTCCATCGTGAGGGTTTCACGTCCGTAGAGTTCCCATTTTGGAAGCCATCCGCTTTCTTTATACATATCCACCATCGAACGTACCATATCAAGCTGACGCTTTGGATACAACAGTGTCAGCAGTTGATGTACGTTGCGATACGTATCCCAAAGCGAAAACACGGTGTAGCGTGTGGCATCGGTGTGCATGGTTTTGCCGCTTTCCATTGCGGGATATTCGCCGTTCACGTCGTTCAATATGTTGGGATGAATTAACGCGTGATAAAGTCCGGTATAAAACACCGTACGTTGGTCGTGTGTTCCACCTGTAATCCGAACGCGAGCAAGTTGCTTTTCCCATTGTGATGATGCATCGGAACGAATTTTATCAAACTGAAATCCATTTTGTTCGCTGTCTAGATTAAGACGCGCGTTGTCAGTGCTCACAAACGATACACCGATTTGTACCTCCACGGTTTCATTGTCGGCAAGATTATTGTATGAAAAATAAGCACCAATATCATCGCCTGCTAAGTCACGTGTATAGTGCGTGTAAGGTTTATATTTTCCGCTGTGAATATCCCATTCGTGTTCAACGCCTTTCATCAAGCGTTGTTTTTTCCAATAGCCTGTGGATTGCGGTTTTTTACTGACACGCATCACAAAATATATGGGAAAAACCGCTTGTGGATTGTAACAAAAACTACCCAATAATTTCATGCCTTCCACTTCTGTGTCACTCACGCGACGCAGCCATGCTCCGGATTCGTTGGTCAGTCCTTCCCCCAAGTTCATCAAAATGTGTCCGTTGCCTTTCGGGAAGGTGAAACGCGCGATACTTGTGCGTGGCGTAGCCGACACTTCTGTTTTGATGCCGTATTTTGTTAATTTGTTGCTGTAATATCCCGGTGACGCGGTTTCGTCGGTGTAAGCACTGCCATATATTTTGTAATCAAAATTCAATTCGCCGTTGGTTGGCATCAACAACAACGAACCTAAGTCGGGACAACCTACTCCACTGAGATTGACATGTGAAAATCCGGTGAAAAAACTGTTTTCGTTCGTGTACGGTGTCGACCACCATTGCGCGTCTTTGTCGTATTTATTTTTCGACGAACCCATCACGTTGAATGGCGACACGGACATCATTCCGTTGGGACATATCGCGCCGGGATTTGTGGTTCCGTAATTGTTTGTGCCGATAAAAGGATTTACGTAGTCGGTCAATTTTTGGGCGTGTACGCTCAAAAAACAAAGGAACATGCAGGTGAAAATTGATTTTGTTTTCATACTAAGACCAATTTGATTGACTTTGTTTTGTTACGATGATGAATGTAAAATTACGCTTTTTTGTTGAACAATACAATTCGATTGTAATAAAATTCTATTTTATACCGAACGATTCTACTGAACGAGAGACAATCTCACGTTTTATTTATCGAAAGCCGGTTACAATGTGGCAAAATATGTGCCGTATGGCATTGTGAAACCGATAAGGCCGTATTTGTTGCGTATCGTGCAAGAAAACAGTTTGGTCAGGGAACAATCCTGTCGCGAATTGCAACTGATTGCACAAGAATTAAAAGACCGAAAAGGGTGGAGTAAATTTTCACTCTACCCTTCGAATGCTTGCACCCAACGCGTTCAGGCGTTGGTCAATATTTTGATAGCCGCGGTCTATTTGGTCAATGTTTTGAATCACACTTGTGCCTTCGGCACTCATCGCGGCAATCAGCAGAGCGATGCCGGCGCGGATATCCGGGGACGTCATGGTGATTCCACGCAGCTTAAATCGGTCTCCCAAGCCGATAACCGTGGCGCGATGCGGGTCGCATAAAATAATTTGCGCACCCATATTCAGCAGCTTATCTACAAAGAAAAGGCGACTTTCAAACATTTTCTGATGAATCAGCACGCTGCCTTCGGCCTTGGTTGCCACCACAAGCATCACGCTTAATAAGTCCGGAGTCAATCCGGGCCATGGCGCGTCGGCGATGGTCATAATGGAACCGTCCATAAACGACTCAATCGTGTAGCGTTCTCGTTTCGGAATATAAATATCATCGCCGCGTTGTTCGAGCAAAATACCCAATCGTCGAAAACTTTCGGGAATAATGCCGAGATTATTGAACGACACATTTTTTATCGTAATTTCCGAAGCGGTCATCGCTGCCATGCCGATAAAACTGCCGATTTCTATCATATCAGGCAGCAATCGATGTCGGCAACCGTACAACGTGCGCACACCGCGCACATAAAGTCGATTGGAAGCGATGCCCGAAATATCGGCGCCCATCGCCACCAACATCTTACTCAATTGTTCCAAATAAGGTTCGCATGCCGCGTTGTATATAATTGTTTCGCCTTCGGCGAAAACTGCTGCCATCAGCAAATTTGCCGTGCCGGTTACGGATGCCTCTTCAAGCAGGATATAACGTCCTTTCAGTCGTTCGGCGGTGAGCGAATAGGTGCGTGTATGGCGGTTCATCGATAAGTTTGCACCCAGACGAATGATAGCATTGAAATGCGTGTCAAGTCGTCGCCGCCCGATTTTATCGCCGCCGGGGTTGGGAACCGTTACTTCGCCAAAACGTGCCAACAGCGGACCGACAATCATTATCGAACCGCGCAACGCGGCACTTCGCGCAATAAATTCATCGGTATGAAGATAATCCAAATCGATATTGTCCGCTTTAAATGAAAACGTTCCCGGTTCAATTTTACGCACCGAAACGCCCATTTTTTTCAGCAAATCAATCAGATTATTCACATCCAAAATATCGGGAATGTTTTCGATTATCACTTCTTCCTTTGTGAGCAGCGTGGCGCAAATTACTTGCAACGCTTCGTTTTTCGCTCCTTGTGGGGCAATTTCGCCCGACAGGCTGCGCCCGCCTTCTACGATAAATGATGACATACAATGTGTGTTTTATTGCGTTCTATTCTTTTCCGTTCGTGTCGGAAGCTGATTTATTTGTTTGGACAAATATAACGCTTCTTGCACGATTTCGGAAGGATAACTGTTAATTTCTAATATTTTTATGGCATTTCTGCGACGTAATTTTCCGGGTTTAAGCGTGTAATCAAAATCAATGTTTTTATCATCCACCGTTTCGCTGAAATGATATAAATCATATTCATCTTTCAATAAATCAGCCAATTCAATATCGTGTGTGGAAACAAAAACGATATTATCGTTTCGATTCAAATAGGATAAAACTGCTTTTCCCGCGGCGATACGCTCAATGGTATTTGTGCCCTTAAATATTTCATCCAACAAAAAAATCGTCGGTTGTGTCGATTCACTTTGATGAAGCATCGATTTGATAGTCAGCACTTCTTCGAAATAATAGCTTTTATCGTTCAGCAGATCGTCGCTGACGCGAATGGCGGAAAACAACGGCATGAAACGGATCGAAAATGTTTCGGCAAAAGCTGTATTCAGCGCATACGACGTGATAATATTGATGCCGATGGTACGGATAAATGTTGTCTTTCCCGACATATTCGAGCCGGTTAACAGCACCGATTTACCATTGATATCGATATTGTTTTTGATACAATTCACAATCAGCGGATGATACAATCCTTTTGTTTTCAGCGTTTTGTTGATGGTAATGTTAGTCGGTTTGCACCAATTGGGCAATCCGTGTCGCAGCGATGCGATGGAATAGTGCATATCCACTTTTCCTACAAATTGAAACACATTTTCAATAGCATTCGTTTTTGTTTGCAGCTGTTTCAATATCGTGAAGAGCAAAAGCGGTTCGATAAGAAAAATGATTTTCACAATTTCAAAAAGTGCCCATATCAGCATGGCGATATCACTTTGCATACGTGATTCAAACGAAAAATAACGCATCTTTTTTTGCAGTTTTTCCAACTGCTGTATGGATTGCAGTTCGTTGGAATTGGGTGGCAGCGATGCATTGTTTTTTGACAATCTACGTGCTATTTGAATCATTTTTATCAGTTCCGGAAGCGATTCGGAATAACGAAAAAGATTGCGTTTGTTCCAATAGTGAACTCCGAAATTCATGATGATAAGTGACACGAATACAGTGGTTAAGGATGGATTTATAAACAAAAGGACGAGAGAAAGAGTTGTTGCGAACGACAGTAATTTTACAACGAAAAACCATTTTGGCGGTTGAGCAAGTGGTTCTTGAAAGAGCGAAGAAAGATAAAAAGTTTCAAAGCGATTTAGCGTTGATAGTTGGCGATGAAGTGTATTTCGTAACGTCTCATCATTCGTCAGTTTTTCGATAAATTTTTCATCGATATGCCTGTTTTCTGCTGTTCTGAATGCGCGCAACGTATCGTATAAATATTGTTGACCAATAACTGAATTTGTACGGTCTAAAAAAGCAAATAACGCCTGAAGATCCAAGTCGTTGCACGTCCGATCGGAAAGAATATGCGCCGCATTGGTGTGCGTTTTATGCAAAAAATAGTTTTGGATACGTGAAAGGTCAGGCTCTGCATCTTTTCGGCATCCAAATGGTGTTGTCGGTATTGCTTTTTTTCTGAAAAAATTCATCGACTTATTAAAAAATCCACACTTCGGGTTCTAACGTAATATTGAATTTATCGTGCACATCGGTTTGGATTTTCCGCATAAAATCCACAATTTCCTGCCCATTTTCCGTGCCGTAATTCACGATAATCAGCGGTTGGCGCTCATACGTGCCCACATTGCCTACGCGTCGTCCCTTCCAGCCCGCACTATCGATAAGATATGCCGCCGATGTTTTAAACAATTGTTCGCCTTTGGCGACAGGATATAGCGGTGCATCGGGAAGCACTGTCAGCAATTGTTCTTTTTGCAGGTGCGAAATAATCGGATTTTTAAAGAAACTTCCGGCATTAGGCAATGTTTTATAATCAGGTAATTTCCGCGTGCGAATACGAATAACGGCATCGCGCACTTGTTGCAGCGTGGGATTTGGAATGTCGCGCAATTCGTTGCTCAAATCGACATATTTTTCTTTGTAAGAAAATGACTTCTTTAAACGAAAAACCACCGATGTGATAATGTAGCGTTGCGTTTGTTTGAAAATACTGTTGCGGTACGCGAATTGGCACATTTCATTTGTGAACGCGCTGGCTTCAAGCGTTTCTAAATCAATGGCCTGCACGCGCAAACAGACATCTTTTAATTCTGTGCCGTAGGCACCTATATTTTGAATGGGTGCAGCTCCTACGCTGCTGGGAATAAGCGACATGGTTTCGATGCCGGCATAATTGCTCGCGACGGCATATTCCACGAAATTGTCCCAATCTTCGCCTGCTTGTGCCTCGATATCAATATATTGCTCGGTTTCGTCCACTGTTTCAAATCCATGCAAATCGGGTTTAATAACCAGTCCGTCGAAATCTTTTGTAAAAAAGATATTGCAACCGTTTCCGATAATCAACTTTTTTGTATCAGTGTGCATACGCAGCGCTTCGGTTAAATCTTGTATGGTTTGCAGTTGGATAAAATAGCGCGCTTTGGCCTTCGTCCGAAACGAATTATAGGGTTGCAATTCTATATTTTCTTGAATTTTCATGCTTTGTAAATTAAAAATACGGTCGGCTTTTTATGCAGTTCAGGCAACCTGTTTTTCCATTGCTTCATCGTTTTTGTGACAATATATTCATCATCAAACGAAATATTCATTGCAATGCAAAGACGCGTTTGTGGCTTGCACGTTTGCACTAATTCTTGTGCCAGCTTATTGTTTCTGTATGGTGTTTCGATAAATATTTGTGTTTGATTTTCACTGTATGCTATGGTTTCCAATTGCTTGATTTTGCGGCTGCGTGCTGCCGAATCAATTGGTAAATAGCCATGAAACGCAAACGACTGTCCGTTGAATCCCGAAGCCATCAATGCCAATAATATGGACGAGGGGCCGACCAACGGTTTCACGCGAAAACCTTGTTGTTGCGCCAACGCCACCACGTCGGCGCCGGGATCGGCGATGGCGGGGCAACCCGCTTCCGAAATTACACCGATGGAATTTCCCGCGTGCAACGGTTGTAAAAATCCGGCAAGCTCTTCGGCGCGCGTGTGCTTGTTCAATTCATAAAATGTCAACGCGTCAATATTGATCGCTTGATCGCGTTGCTTCAAAAAGCGGCGTGCCGAGCGCGTATTTTCTACAATAAAATAGCGCAGTTCATTAATTATAACCGTGTTGTAATCCGGAAGTACTCGTTCGGGAAAATTGTCGCCTAGCGTCACGGGAATCAAGTATAGAGTAGGGGTTCGATGCATCAGAGGCGAATATTAAATAGAATTAAACATCAAAATCCAAAGCGGATGATATCGTGAATCGAATCAATACGAATTTGGTCGAAAAAAGCCGTTATCAAATTCACTCCGCGCAATATCCATAATGCAACACTCATAAATGCAATGCCATAAATTCCACCCGCGATATGCGCCGAATGGTTGATGCCGCCGGGATGATTTTTATCGAGGTACATCGAAATCAATATGAATATGGCGCCGAAAAGAAATGCCGGAAACCAAATTGGAATAAACAAAACACCCATAAAACTCATAGGATGAATCAATACGTATGCGAACACTATCGCCGAAACGGCACCGGATGCGCCCAAGCCGTAATAATAATGATTGTTTTTGTTTTTAAGATAGGTAGGAACGATGGCGACAAAAAGTGCGGAAATATAAAGCAACAAATAGCACGCTGTACCTTGTGTAGCTCCCAACATCGCTTTACATACGCGTTCAATCTCGCTTCCAAAAAGATAAAGCGTAAACATATTGAAAAACAGATGTGTGAAATCGGCATGTAGCACGCCGTATGTAAACAGGCGATACCACTCGCCCCGCGCTACCAATGGCGGATGAAAAATCAGGCGTTCCTCCATGTTTTTATTATTGAATGCGGTGTAGGAAATAATCGCCGTAACGGCTATGATAAGGGCTGTAGTCATATATATTTTTTTTAACGAAACAAAGATAATAAAAATCAACGGGAAGATAATGCTCCACATAGATTTACTTTGTTTGTGTCAGCGTTCCGCGTTTTCTGTACTATCTAAACCTTGAACCTTGAACATCGAATATAGGGCATTATGACTATCCGTATTCGTACCTAAATTCATTTTTGTAACTTACACATACCACGAGTAATCTTCCGAAAAGTGCTTCTCCAAAGTATCTTCGATTAAATTTATAGCAAAATTCATTCAAATAGTTTTGCAAGAACTCAGGTTTTATATCGTGAAATGTATTGATTAATTGCCGCTTGGCATTGCTGATAGCAATATGAACCCAAGGAAGGACTTCCCCCTACTTTTTCTTTCGGGATAACCCGGGCATTGTGCTCGGGAACAAAATTCTTTAAATCGACATGGGAAGTCGAGTTGTCGGTATCAATATGATTGACTTCATTTGCCAATTCTCGGACGACTTTGTTGATGGTTTCTTTTTTTCAAATCATTGTTGTCCGATAAAACTCGGTTAATCGACCAATCTATTTGTATGTTATTGATAAACAGAAGATAAAAAATATCTTCATATTAAAAAAGCAAGCCCTGCCAGTCGAATAAGTTTTGCTGTTCCAATTTTTGCTGATTTCTCAGCCAATCTTTCTCCGGATTTTCTAAAAAGCGCATTAAATGAAGGTAGTTAAACAGATGAATCCTGCAAAAACTAACCAAATTGGAGAAAGACCAAGGGCGTTTTAACTGTTTTTGAACCACCGTTAAAAGTAAATTCACTATCAGGGCGCAATATA
>JAEZZZ010000155.1 GCA_023418255.1 Bacteroidota bacterium | reverse complement strand
ATTGAGGGTTGACCAAATGAAGGGTGAACTCTTTTTCCAACAAGCGCCAAATCGGGATCCAATAAATACCCGTACTTTCCATACACACATCACGGACAAAATGTGACCGCATGACTGCTGACATGCGCTTAATTTCACACGTGGTTACACCAAATTTTTCTTATGTTTTTTTGCCTTGTTCATCCAAAATACACATAAATAAATATGCTATCTTTGTGAACATCAAGGTCACTGACTGTTATCATAATTGTATTTTTTAATTATTAAACATTTGCGCCACAGAGCACCTTAATTACAAGCATAACTATTACGGCCTTATTTTTATCGCTCGGCGTATAAAATTCAAACTCTGTTATGTAAGTTAGCTGCCAAAAGAACAAGGTCATGGTTCATATTAATAACGTCTTTCAACATCGGACAGAACAAGCCTCCGTTTTCGTTTTTCGGTGTAAGCATCCCAAATCAAATCGCTTAGAAGATTTTCGGTTTGCACATCCGACAGGCCGCTCCAAAGCTCTATCATCAACATTTTGAACAACATCAGTCCGCCGTATGGGTTTTCCCCTTTCAGGGTATTACCTTTGGTGTAATAACAGTTGATGACGGGTTTTTATTTTTGTCCAATGACTCAAAAGTTTTATTTGAGTGTAGAGTTTTGAATAGCGGGTGTCGCGCTGCATAAATAGCGTGTAGAAGTGCATTGTTTTATGTTTGTTTTTATTAAATTTGGCGCTTATATCGAGTCGTTGGGCGAATTGGATAAAAAAACGACCAATCAGTGGCTTTATCACATCGAAAACGGGAATTTCATCGATATCACCGCGCGCATGCAACTAAAATGGTCTTCTTGGAGCCTTTCTCGATTTTATTTTATTGCGCAAGCAAAAAATTCACCAGTTTTTCTGTGGCAATGGATCGGTGGCTGATGCTGTTTTTTATTCTGTCACCAAGCTCGGCAAATGTTTTGTCGTAACCGTCGGGCATAAAAATGGGATCATATCCAAATCCGGCAATTCCTTTTTTTTCAGTGGTTATTTTTCCGTTGATAATTCCCTCAAAAAAGTGTGTTTCATCGCGAAGAATGAGTGCGATAATTGTGCGAAAACGAGCACGGCGGTTTGTTATACTCTCCATTTCGCGCAACAATTTTTCCATATTGTCAATTGGACAACAAGCGGCTCCGGCATAACGTGCAGAATAAACTCCCGGCGCATTGTTGAGAGCCTCTACTTCCAAACCGGTGTCGTCAGCAAAACAATCATATCCATATTGATTATGAATATATTCTACTTTTTGAAGAGCATTCTCTTGAAGAGTGCTTCCCGTTTCGTCAATCTCTTCGTAACAACCAATATCCGGAAGGCTTAACAGCCGAAATTTTCCATCAACAATTTTTCGTATTTCGTCCAATTTATGTTGATTGTGTGTAGCAAATACAATCTCTTTCATTCGTTTCTGATCTTTATTTTGTTAGATTTCTCTTTTTTAGACAATGCTTTATTCCTTTTGCAAACATAAAGAAGATGATAAGCACCAAAATGATAAAAGCGCCCGAAGGGGCGTTCAGATAGTAGGACATCAGCAATCCCACAACGCACCCAACAAAGCTGATTGCAGCTGATAGAAATATTATTTTCAAGTAGTTTGTCGTAAAAAGATTGGCCGTCATTTGCGGAACGGTAATGAGCGACATCAACAACACAATTCCCACAAGACGAATGCTTAACACAACAGAAACGGCAATAAAAAACATCATTGCATACGAAATGAATTGAACGGCAATTCGGCGCGTTTTGGCAAACTGAATATCAAATGAGAGTGATACGATAGAGCGATAATAAACAACAAAAAACAAGGACAATAACAGCGTAACAAAAGCCAAGGCAATAATATCCACATGCGTGATAGTGAGAATGTTGCCAAACAGATATTCGGCGAGGCTAGGCGTGTAACCGGGTGTCAGAAAAGTAAGAATAATTCCTGCCGCCATTCCGAAAGACCAAAAAACGGCAATAGCAGAATCTTCTCGCACTCCTTGTCGCTCCGAAAGCCACTGAATACCAAATGCCGAAAGAACAGAAAAGATAACAGCAGAAACAATGGGATTGATTCCCAAATAAAGCCCGGCTCCCAATCCTCCAAGCGAAGCGTGCGTAATGCCACCGCTTATGAAAACCAGCCTGCGTGTAACCACATACGTCCCGATGATACCGCAAACAATGCTCGCAAAAAAACTACCAATCAGCGCATTACGAAAAAATAAATACTCAAATAACTCCATGTGATGTGTGATTAGAGCATTCAAAATTAAGATGGGTGCACAATCGTCTCTTTCTCGCTTAAATAGGGACGAACCTCATCATACATTTGTGAAGGGATAGCTATTTTTCTTAAACACAAACTCCGCAACCAGTCTCTTTTTTCTTTATTGAGAACGGTGTAAAACACCTCACGAAACTCTTCAACCTCTTCAGCGGAATAGCTATTGGCATTTCGGTCTCTAAACCGATCAAGAGCCTCATCATCAAAATATTCCACTTCGACTGCCGACACAACTTGTTGTTTCGCTTTTTTGCATGTTTCGTGCATCCCGCAACAACCGCCACGGGTGACATCGATCGGCGGTACGGGCGTTTCTCTCTCCTTCGTGTTTCCTTTCTTTCGTTGCAACTTGTTTGATAGCGTAAGCGCGATGAAAAAAAATGCAATCAGTCCGATGAAAATATATAAACTTGTCATAATTTAATGTGTTGTTTCAATACTAAACCCGGCATTCTGTATGTCTTCCCAAAAATTGGGATACGATTTTAATACCACGTGCGGATCTTCAATCGTTATAGAACCCAAGGGAATGGCTGCCGGCATAAACGACATCGCCATGCGGTGATCATTATGCGTTTGTATGACAGGATTGGACATTGCCGCCGTGCGAATTTTGTCCCACTCCAATATCCCGGGTTCAATTTCTTGTAGGCAATAGCCCAATTTATTAAATTCGATTCTCATCGCTTCGATTCGGTCGGTCTCCTTTATTTTCAGATTGTTTAATCCGGAACATAAAAAGGGAATATTTTGAAAACAACAAGTAGCCACAAATGTTTGTACCAAATCAGGTTCATTGATAAAGTCGTGAAAAAACTTCTTCGTGGTTTTTTTTGTCTTTTTTAGCACCACACCGTTGGCTGTATATCTTGTTCTCACTCCCAAATCAGTAAAAAGATTCACAAGATTGGCATCTCCCTGCCAGCTATCTCTCTGCAGGCCGATCAGTTCAATTTCCGCATCAGGCATCAGCGCGGCTATTTCATACCAATAAGATGCTGCCGACCAATCCGCTTCCACCGTAATCGATGCCGGTTTATACAATTGTGGTTTTACGACGATGTCATTCTCTTTCCATTTTGACGACACTCCATATTGCTCCATCATCTTCAATGTAAGATGAATATATGGTTCTGAAACAATCTCTTTCTCTAAATGGATGGTGAGTCCATTCTCCATTGTAGGTGCTACCATCAACAAGGCAGACGTAAACTGGGAGCTGATGTTTCCCGATAAATAAACCTCGCCACCTCTCAATTTTCGACCATTGATTTTCAGAGGTGGAAATCCTTCTTTTTGTAGATATTCAATCTGAGCTCCTAATGCTGTCAGCGTATCCACAAGTGGATGAATTGGCCTTTCGTGCATCCGCTGCGAGCCTTGAATAGTCCACTCCCCTTCCATTCCGGCGAGGAACGCCGTAAGAAATCGCATGGCGGTGCCGGAAGCTTTTACATCAAAAACATTTGAGTTCGAGTTGAATACGTCAACAATCATTTGTGTATCTTCGCAGTTGGATAGATTTTCTATGAATTTATTACTTAGGCTCAATGCATTGAGAATAAGCGCCCTATTGCTTATGCTTTTGGACGCGGGCAACAAAACAGAGGTGTGGATGGACTTGGGTGAAGTTATTTTATACCGCATTTTTATGCCTATTTTTCTACAAAAATAGTAAATAAAAAGTGGCTTTCATGAGAAAACGGATGCGATATCTTCTGTTTTTACATTCTTTAAGAGCCCTGTATCAAACCCGTAAAGAAAAATAATAATGATTAACGGTGGCACGATTTAGCGAAGAATAAAAACATACGCCTTTAAGAATCAATCTCCGAAGGATAGATTATTATTGTTGTTTATTTCGCTATATACCACCCTCCTATCAATATTCCAGCCAATAAAAAATTAATGGTATCTGATAAAACTCGGTTAATCGACTAATCTACTTGTATGTTATTGATAAACAGATGCTAAATTTCGCATATCTTCATATTAAAAAAGCAAGCCCTGCCTGTCGAATAAGTTTTGCTGTTCCAATTTTTGCTGGTTGCGGAGCCAATCTTTCTCCGGATTTTCTAAAAAACGCATTAAATGAAGGTAGTTAAACAGATGAATCCTGCAAAAACTAACCAAATTGGAGAAAGACCAAGGGCGTTTTAACTGTTTTTGAACCACCGTTAAAAGTAAATTCACTATCAGGGCGCAATATA
>JAEZZZ010000153.1 GCA_023418255.1 Bacteroidota bacterium | reverse complement strand
TCATGAATGGCTTACATCCACTTTAAAGAAAATCCCCACTCTGCAAACTCCAATCAATTGGGAAGAACTCCTCCCTTAAACCGTTTACACAAAACCCAATTAATTGATACCGTGTTACGTGAATCACAGCAATACGGTTGATTTGGGATGCTTACTCATGAACTACTTCCCGATTTATTTGTTTCTCATTTAATATGGACAAAACAAATCAATTCACGATACAATATAAAAGCAATGCTATCTCTGAAACGCTTTTTAATGATATCAATCACATAGAGTTAGTGGAGATAGACAAGAAGTCGATGTTGGTGCGTTTTCGAGTGTCGGATAATAAGATGGACGACGCCGCGGAGATTATTCAACAGCTAATCGCGGCGATGGAGGTTGAGGGTGTTGAAGTGCTAAAAGAGAAAGAGGCGTACCCCATTTTAAATATGACGTGTGTCGCTTGTGCTGCCAGCACACAAAACATTTTGATGTTTGTGCCTGGGGTTCTGGATGTTTCCGTAAATTTTGCAAACGGAAAAGGAACGGTAACCTATCTACCGGGAATAGCCACGGCGACGGATATGAAAAGAGCACTTCAAGAAATTGGCTTCGACCTGCTGATAGATACTGAAAGCAACACCATCGAAAATGTGGAAAAACGCAACGAAGAGGCATATCGGAAGCTTCGTAGAGAAACCATTTCCGCCATCATATTAGCAACGCCATTGCTTGTTATCAGTATGTTTTTCATGAATATGCCTTACGCCAACATCATCATGTTTGCTTTAGCTACGTTGATTCTTTTTATTTTCGGAAGACGTTTCTTTATTGGCGCATATAAGCAGGCAAAACACCGCTCGGCAAACATGGATACACTGGTTGCACTAAGCACGGGAATTGCCTATCTGTTCAGTGTTTTCAATATGGTTTATCCGCAATTTTGGGAAAGCCGAGGTTTAGACGCGCATGTCTTTTTTGAAGCTTCGGGCGTGATAATCGCGTTCATTCTTATCGGGAAATCACTCGAATCGAGAGCGAAAGGAAACACCACACAAGCCATAAAAAAACTGATGGGACTACAACCCGCGACAGTTGTGCTGATGCGCGACGGCGAACCTGTGGAAATTTCCATCGCAGAAGTGCAACCGGGCGATATCGTATTGGTGAAACCAGGCGATAGAATAGCTGTGGACGGTGAGGTGACGGAAGGACAATCGTTTGTAGATGAGAGCATGCTTAGTGGAGAACCCATTCACGTAGAAAAGAAAAAAGGCGCGCCTGTATTTGCCGGAACCATCAATCAGAAAGGCGGTTTTCAGTTCAAAGCAACCAAAGTGGGAAAAGATACGCTGCTCGCGCACATCATCAAAGCGGTAGATGAAGCGCAAGGCAGCAAAGCGCCGGTTCAAGCGTTGGTAGACAAAATTGCCGGCATATTTGTTCCGGTAGTCATCTCCATCGCGTTGGTCAGCTTTGTCATATGGTTTATTTTGGGTGACGATAATGGATTTGTGCATGGTTTAATGTCGATGGTAACCGTTTTGGTTATTGCCTGTCCGTGCGCATTGGGATTGGCAACGCCCACGGCAATTATGGTAGGTATCGGCAAAGGTGCCGAAGAGGGCATTTTGATAAAAGACGCCGAAAGCCTTGAATCAACAAAAAACATTGATGTTGTTGTGCTCGACAAAACTGGCACCATCACCGAGGGAAAACCGCAGGTGAATACCATGTATTGGTCTTCAGAAGCTACTTCACGGCATCGTGATATTTTGTACAGCATTGAGCACAGTTCGGAGCATCCATTGGCAGAAGCCATCACGGCTTATTTACAAAAGGAAGCTCGTTGGTTAGAGAATATTTCCATCCAACAGGTTTCCGGTAAAGGAATTGAAGGAATATATGAAAATAGCCGCTATCTCGTGGGCAATATCGCTTTTATACGCTCGCGTGGCATATCCGTTTCTGATAAATTACAAAAACATCTTGATGAGGAACTGAACGCGTCGCATACGGTGGCGATTTTTGCCGACGAACAAGAAGCATACGCTGTTGTCGGCATTACCGATAAAATGAAACCTACATCGCGCGAGGCGATTTCCAAGCTGCAAAGCAAAGGTATTGAGGTGGTTATTTATACAGGCGACAATAAACAAGTAGCGACAGCACTCGCGCGCTCGTTGAATGTGAAGCATGTTCAAGGCGAAGTGCTTCCTGCCGAAAAAGCTGATTTGGTGAAAATGTGGCAAGAAAAAGGGAAGAAAGTGGCGATGGTGGGTGACGGAATAAACGATAGTGCCGCATTAGCGCAAGCCGATGTGAGCATTGCCATGGGTAAAGGAAGCGATATTGCCATGGATGTGGCAAAAATGACAATTATCTCTTCCGATTTAAATAAAATACCCAAAGCCATTCGCTTGTCAGAAGAAACAGTCCGTACGATTCGGCAAAACCTCTTTTGGGCATTCATCTACAACATTATTGGCATACCCATTGCCGCGGGGTTACTTTATCCATTTACCGGTTTTTTACTAAATCCGATGATTGCAGGTGCTGCCATGGCGTTAAGCTCTGTAAGTGTTGTTACTAACAGTTTGCGGTTGAAATCAAAGAAATTGTAATCCAAAACGTTTGTACAAAAGAAAACTTGAAAACATTAAATATAAAAAATAGAAAACAATGAAAACCATTCGATTTAAAACCAATATGATGTGTGCCAATTGCGTAGGCAAAGTGACGCCTTTTTTGAACAAAAAAGATGGAATTAGTTCTTGGAATGTTGATACGAACCATCCCGATAAAATTCTCACAGTAGAAACAGGAACACTCTCTCCGGACGACATCGTAAAGGTGGTGAAACGCACCGGCTTTACTGCCGAAGAGATAGAGTAAGTTTTTCTCAAAACGTACGTGCGATATTTTTACTATTCATGAGCATTCGCTCTGGAAGAGCCGCTCATCTGTTCCGAGTCGATAGTTTGCAGATAGGCTTTGAGGAACTGCTTATTATTTTCGATTGTGTCGCCCGTGAAAAACTCTCCTTGAAGATTAAAAACAGTTGTTCCGTTTTCGGAAACCATCCCTACCGCTGAGGGATTGGCATAAAATGCCGCCTGTGGCATCGAGGGCGAGAGTAAATTTCGACTGTACTTATATGCCGAACAATCAATGTTGAGCTGTTGGAGCAGAGTTGCCGTAATATCTGTTTGAGAACCAATGGTTGTAACAACACTATCTGTTACTGCCATCGCGCCACCGGTAAAAATGAGGGGAATATGAAAAGATTTCGGATCATTTGGTGGCGGATTATTCACATATCGAACGCCGTGATCGGCAACAAGTACAAACAGCGTATTATCCCAAATTCCTCTTTTTTTACACGTCTCCATAAAATCACCCAAACAGGCATCAGTATATGCCACAGAATTCAGAAACAGGGCTTCTGTGGTGCTCCCTTCTATTCGTTTGGGTGGTGGAACATCAAATGGTTCGTGGCTGCTTAGTGTGAAGGCGAAGAAAAATGTTGGCTTTTCGCTTGCCTCAATATCATCAACCAGTTTTGCAAAGAGAAATTCATCAAGAATACCCCATTTGGATGCACTTTTCACAGCTTCACCTGAAAAATCATTTTCTGAAACAATGGTTTGAAAATTGGATGTTGCCAATGCTTTAAATCGAAAGAAATTAATGTCGCCCGCATAGTAAAAATGGGTGCTGTAGCCATTTTTTTCTAACTCCTTAGAGAAAGTGCTCATGGTAGATGCCAGTTTTGTGGAACTTAGTGCCGATGACACCGGATGCGATGGCATGGCGGAAAGAACGCCCACGAGTCCTCTGTCGGAACGTGCTCCGGTAGCATATATCTGTGAAAAGAGGATTCCCTCTTTTGAGAGTTTTTCTAAATTTGGTGTAACTCCCTTTACTCCTCCAAGCATTTCGATAGCATTGGCGGTGAAACTCTCTAATAGAATAACTACGACATTTGGTTTTTCCTGTTTTAGTACAGACGGATAGTCGTCAGATGATGAATATAAACTATCGACGATTGCCACAGCGTCCTTCATGTCCATAAAATGGAAACGTTGTGTTCGTTGATTTTTATGCGTCCATTCGTAAAAAAAATTCCATATCGGATTGATTGCTGCTTGATTGGCAAACGGGAATTTTTTACTAAAAAACACAAAACTGATGTTCATGGGCGAGACGTTCAAACTGCCACGTATCGGAAGAATCATGGTTGCCCCGATAAAAAGCAGAATAGGCGAATACCACCATTTTCGCTCGGTTATTTCCCAACGTCGCAAAATCCAATGTTCAAATAGGTAATAAAAGGAAGCAACAATAAGCAGAAAAACGATGATGGACACCAGCCATGTTCCAAAAGTAGCCGAACCGATTACCTCTTTGGGGTTTTTCAAATATTCAAAAACGGACGTATCCAAATGATACCCCCACACGTTGAATGCTTGCATATCTCCCACGCTGACAACCGTAAATATAACAAGCAAAACCAACGTAAGAATCTTAAAAATGATTTTTGTTTTGCTTCGCAAAAAAGGCATCAAAAATGCAAGGAATACGCACGATAAGAGCAGAATGTAGCCACAGAGCGATGCATCCATCCGCGCCCCTTTTTGGAAAATAAGCCAGAACTCGCTCAATCTGAATCCGGATGTTCTTTCCCAGAGGAAAAGAAGAAACATCAGACGCATTATAAATGCATAAAAAAGCCAAAATAACGCGTATTTAAGTAAAAAAATCAGATGAGATTTCATTGCTCTTTCCTCAGATGATTATTCAATTAAAAACAGAGAATTATTTGCAGCATCCTGCTATTATTTTTAAAGCTATAAGCCTACATTAGATGCATCCCTTCCAGCACCATTTTAAGAATGAAGAGCACAAAAACAATCCACATGGTCACGGAAACATGTTTGAATTTTCCGTTCAGCATTTTTAATATCACAAAAGAAAGCATCCCAAAAACGATTCCATTGGCAATGCTGAATGAGAAAGGCATCATTACGATGGTTAAAAATGCCGGAAGCGATTCGGACATATCGTCAAAATTGACATTCACGACGGACGTAATCATAAACAGTCCTACGATGATGAGTGCCGGTGCTGTTGCCGGTGCAGGAACCATCAAGAAAAGTGGTGCCAAAAACAGTGCAATGGCAAACATCACAGCTGTGGACAATGAAGTCAATCCGGTGCGTCCACCGGAAGTAACGCCCGAAGTACTTTCTACGTATGATGTGACGGTGCTTGTGCCTAAAATGGCACCAACGGTGGTTCCAAGAGCATCGGCAAACAGTGCCTTTTTTATTTGCGGAAAATTTCCCTCTTTGTCAATAAATCCCGCTTTGGATGCCACGCAAAGCAGTGTGCCAATGGTGTCGAACAGGTTTACAAATAGGAATGTAAACACCACAATCAACATGTCCAATGAGAAAATATGTGCCCACTCAAATTTGGCAAAAATGGGGGAGATATCGGGTGGTAACGAGAAAATGGCACCGGAAGGCATTTTTACCATACCTAAAAAAGCGGCGAAAATAGTCGCCACAACAATCCCAATAAGAAACGAGCCATGCACTTTACGAATATACAACACACCGGTAACAAAAAGTCCAAGCAGTGCAACCCAAATTTGTGGATTGGACATATCGCCCATTGCCACCATGGTGTTTTCGTTTTTCACAATTAGCCCTGCATTCTGCATTCCAATTAGAGAAATGAAGAGTCCGATTCCCACGGGAATAGCATCTTTAATGGTTTGAGGGATGCTTTTTACAATCAATTCCCGTACATTGAAAAAGGTGAGCAAAATAAAAATAATTCCTTCGATGAATACCGCTGTAATTGCCATTTGCCACGAGTAACCAAGTCCCAGCACAACAGAAAACGCGAAGAAACTGTTTAACATTCCCGGCGCCTGCGCAATGGGCAGGTTCGGAATAAACGCCATGAAGAGCGTGCCAACCACACTCGCCAATGCCGTGGCGGTAAAAAGTGCCTCTCTGTCCATGCCGGCGGCACTTAAAATATTGGGGTTAACCACCAGAATATAAGACATGGTCAAAAAGGTGATAATCCCGGCAACAATTTCCGTTTGCACGGATGTGTTATGTTTTTTCAGCTTAAAAAGTTTGTCTAACATCGTTCGTTGTAAAATTTAATTGATTTTCAAAATTAAAAGTTCCATTTTGTCGCCAAAGTCGGGATAGCGTAAAACTTACTTTCCGTAAACTTATTGACAAAATTATGACTCAATTCCACTTCTCCGCCGATTGAAAAGTGTCGCGTGACGTTATACCAAATTTGTGGCTCGCTTAAAAAGATAACTTTTTTACCTTTCACATCACCTTCGCCCGTCCAATTCTTATTTTCGGTCCACACATCTACAAAACCAATTAGAGTGAGTTTATCATTCAGTAAATTGGAATTCCATGTGAGTGTCCATTGCACATCGTGGCTGTTTTTTGGAAAAGCGTTCAGTTTATACGCGACATAGGTGGACATAAAAAAGTTTCCCAATTTAAATGGATACGATAAGCCCGCTAAATAGGAATTGGGGATGGAAAAACCAGACTCGGTGTCTTTTACCAATCCAAGACCGCCGTTGTATTCGATATGCGGCATCAGAGGAAAGTCCTTGATTTTGAAATCACGTGCAATCTCTGCATACACTAGACCAATTCCCTTTTTATTGAAATTCATATCAAAATCGACAAACATAAAAGTACTACCCCAAGCATCCGGTTTAAACATCTCAAACGTTGCTGTGAGGTAATTTGATTTACTCACATTGTCGCCATAAAGGCTGTGGCGTGGGTCAAAATGCAATTGCAGGTTTTGGGCTTGCAGTGAAGTCAAAGCTACCATTGATAGAAATAGGAGAATCGATTTTCGTAACATACGCTAATTCAGATTATTAAATTAAATATAAAATGACTATCCGTATTTATACCTAAATTCATTTTTGTAACTTACACATGCCACGAGTAATCTTCCGAAAAGTGCTTCTCCAAAGTATCTTCGATTAAATTTATAGCAAAATTCATCTAAATAGT
>JAEZZZ010000079.1 GCA_023418255.1 Bacteroidota bacterium | reverse complement strand
ATTCCCTTGCCTTATTTTGTCTCGTTACTATTGAAGCTGATGAAAGGGAGAAATATAAACATTTATCCACTCGGGTCACAAATGAAATTCTGTGCCTAATTGGGATTTAATAAGCAGACCCTAAATACCTGTTATTCTATAAGGATAATTAAAAGAAAATTCGAATGAGTCCCAATCCAAAAACTACGGATACAATAGAGGCTACCAATCCCGGCATCATGAACGAGTGGTTCAAAATGTATTTCCCAATGTGTGTACTTCCGGTACGGTCAAAGTTTATGGCAGCCACTACAGTGGGGTAGTTGGGGATAAAGAAATATCCGTTTACGGCAGGAAATAAAGCAATCAATGTGTAAGGCGATACGGCCAATGCAATACCCAAAGGGACTAAAGCACGCACAGTGGCTGCCTGACTATACAACAAGATAGACATGAAGAACAGAGCAAAGCCAAACACCCAAGGCGATTGCGAAACAACTTGATGAATGGAGTCAGTGATTTGTGCTAAGTTTCCTTGTATAAAAGTGTCGCCCATCCATGCGATTCCAAAAATAGCAATTACAGCTTGCATTCCTGCATTGAAAATAGAGCCACGCGCAGCTTCCAATCCATTTGTCTTAGTAACCATTAAAATAAGGGCTGCTGCCGATAACATTAAAATTTCAATAATATAAGGCATCCCCAACAAAGTAATTTCTCCGTTTACTTCAAAAGAAGGACGCAATGATTTTACAGAGCCAAATAACACTACGGCTATGGTTGCCAGTAAAAATACAAGAATAGAGAGGATCGCTTTTTTCTTATTATATTTTTTATCTTCACTTTCGTCTTGTGTTCGATCTTTCAATTCTCCCATTTTTACTCGACGCTGATATTCAGGATCATCCACCAATTCCTTTCCTACTTTCAACGAAAAAAAAGACGCTACCAAAACACCGACAAGCGTCGCCGGAATAGATATTTTGAGAATATCAAACAGTGAGATGTTAAAAGGTGTCAGCAAAGATAATAATGCCACCGTAGCGGCAGAAATAGGACTGGCTGTAATGGCTTGTTGTGATGCAATAACAGAGATTCCGAGAGGTCTTTCCGGACGTACTTTCGTTTCAGTAGCAACCTCAGCAATAACTGGTAAAACGGAATAAGCAACATGACCTGTTCCTGCTACGAAGGTGAAAGAATATGTAACCAGCGGACTAATCCAAGTAACTTTTGAAGGGTTCTTGCGAAGTAGTTTTTCAGCCAACTCGACCATGTAATCCAGTCCGCCGGCAGCTTGCATACATGATGCTGCAGATATTACCGCGGCAATCATCAGCATTACGTCAATAGGTGGTGAAGTGGGTTGGAGACCAAAAATAAAAGTGAGAACGGACAAACCTATCCCACCCATTACACCTAATCCGATACCGCCTAAACGCGCACCAATAATAATTGCAATTAAAACGATCAAAAGTTGCAACAACATAATGACATTGTTTTTTCGCAAAGTTAACTTTATTTCTTTAATTTCATATTTGATTTGCTTTTTTTTCGGGCGAAGAGGACTAAACCTATATTCAAGTATTAAATGCAACACAAGAAAACTTTTAAATTATGAAACACCAAAACGAATATTTTCTGCGTCTTTGTAGAGCTTTGTTCGATTCTATAGTTGAATCTACGCCCACTTTTATTGTTGTAATCCATAAAGATTCATAGTCTATGTTTTCACAAACTTTTCTTATTTTTGCATCTAAAAAAAATGATAAGAAAAGAAAATACATATAGTTATCGCATAAATATTGAAGATATTGATTTTCGCAAACAGGTATCAATTCTTTCTTTGACAAACTATATTTTGAGTTCGGCAGGCAAAAATGCCGATGAAAATGGTATCGGGCTACTCTCTTTGCAAGAACATGGTTATACATGGGTTTTGTCGCGGTTCGTAATCGACATGATTCAATTTCCTCAACAGAAAGAGCGCGTTTTCATTAAAACATGGATAGAGAAAATGAGCGGCGTCTTTATTTTGAGAAATTTCATCATCACCGCCGAAGATGGAAATATCATTGGTTATGCTGCCACTTCGTGGGCAATAATTGATTTAACAAATCGTCAAAGTGTTTTACCGGAAAAAGCTATTCCCAGTATTAAGGAATTTCTAATGGCGCAATCAACCCCAATTGGTATGCCTGAACGTATTCCGAATAAAAAAGGCTCCATAAAAAACAACTTTCAAGTTCAATGTAGCCATTTGGATGTGAACGAACATGCCAATACCCGTTATTATATTCAATGGATACAGGACTGTTTTCCGATAGACTTCTATCGGAAGCATCAAATAAAGCGAATTGAAATCAATTTTTTAAAAGAACTGATTTATGAGGAAAAAGGCGACGTACTACATTATCAGGAAGATGAAAACAGCCATTTTTGCCAAATCGTAAACCATAAGAATGAAATCGCTTGCAGAGCAAAATTACGTTCAACAAAAACACAAACTAATAATAATTAGTAAGTTGCACGTCTTGCTTAACAATCATATTATACTTATTATGTTGAAAAGAGTGCACCCAGCAATGCCGAAGAGATAAAATCGGCAGCATTTGTATTTAGTCGCTCCTAAAAAAGCACCTACTCCTCTGATTATCAGGAAAACAACTGCTGTTTTTTTCTTGTGTGTATTTGCCGTTTTTGTATCTTCACAGAGAAAAACCTTGCAAATTATGATAGGAAAATTACCCGAAAAAGGATAGCGCGACTTGTTTCGTCCGATGTTGAAAGACTTCATCAATATGAAGCATGAGTTAGTTCTATTGGCAGAAAAAATTGATTGGAACTATTTTGAAGAAGAGTTTTCACCGTTCTATTCAGAGAAAGGCGGTCCGAGTGTTCCCATTCGTCTGATGGTCGGATGTTTGATGTTGAAGCATTTGTACAATCTTGGTGATGAGCGCGTTCCTAAGGGTTGGGTTCGCGATATTTATTTTCAATATTTTTGTGGAGGAGCGTTCTTTGAACACATATTTCCTTTTGATCCGAGCGATTTTGTTCATTCCCGTAAACGAGTGGGAGAAGAAGGGATAGAAAAAATATTTGCCTACAGCGTGCGAGTTCACGGAAAAGAAGTCAGCAAAAAATCCAATTTTGTTTTATCGGACACCACCGTTCAGGAAAACAATACGACATTTCCTACGGATGCGAAGTTGTGCAAAAAATTCATTGACAAATGCAATGAGATAGCCGAAAAAGAGGATATTTCACAGCGTCGTCGTTACACGCGTGAAAGCAAGCAATTGGTGCGGGACACTCACAACGGGAAACATCCCGAACGAGCTAAAAAGCAAACAAATTAATGCCATGATGGCAGCAACTGCATGGAATTGAAGAAAATGATGGAAAAACTCAAACAAGAGTTTTTATTTTTTATTCTCAGATGCATTTTTCAACTCAAATGTTCAATGTCTCACCCTCCTAAATGTGAATTTCTAAGAATCGACTAATTCGCTGCTTTATTCAGGCTGTCCGAAAACAGATTGTCCGAAAAAATATATATTTTTGCTCATTGTAGTATTGTGTTATGGTGAACACAAAACTACTAAAAAAGTGTCTGGGATGAAATTTTTTTTATTCCTGCACTTTGGATTGTTTTTTATCGGACAATAGTGATATTTTATAGAGGGCGGATTATTGCTTTAGTTCTGCTTCAAATTCTTTAAGGTTTGTGATGTCTTTGTGCAGGGTATTGATTTTATTCAAATATCGAACGCTAAGCCGAGACGCGAAAAGTAAACATACGAGATAAAAAATAATAATTAAGAATAATGCATATTTTGATGTTATGAGCCGGTTATATGTTGACACAATGCTCCAAACAAAAGTAATGAGTGCAAATATGGTTTGCGCCGCATAGTTTATGTATGTTAGTTTCTTAAATTTCAAAAAGGTCTTTTCTCTTAATAGAATATTGTGTGCTGTTTTCATCGATTTATCAAATAGCCATGCCAAATATGCTGTAATGATACCGCAAAACATGAGGCTTATCAGTACAAAATAGAAAAATGAATTGCCTCCAATCAGTTTCCATCTATCTTGAAATCCCCATGTTAAAGGAATAACAACCAAAAATAGAAGCACGTAAAACCAATTTTCATTGGCAATATACTTTGTTTTTTGCTTTATGGTGTTTTCCATCAATTGTTTATTGAAAAATTGCTGTTTTTCGAGCTTTTGATGCAAAATTTCCCATTGTTTTTTTAAATCTTCGAGTTCCATGTTGTTTAATCTGTTTGATTGTGTGACATCCGTTTCAGTTTCTCTTTGATACGATGCAATTTCACGGATACGTTTGAAACACTTATTCCCATGATTTCGGCAATCTCGGCATAACTCATGTTGTCAAGCCACAAAAGAATGAATGCCTTGTCCAGCACGCCCAACTTGTTGATGAATGCGTGCATTCGCGCGATTTGCTTGCTTTGTTCAGTGTCTTCTTCCAGCACTTCCATATCAATGGTTAGCGGAATGGTCGCCGAAAACTTTTTTCGTTTGCGCAATGCCGAAATGCATGTGTTTATCGTTATACGCGCGACCCATGTGGACACGGCACTTTCGGCACGAAATTTATTAAATCCTTGCCAAATGTTGATGAGCGTTTCTTGAAAAAAATCGTTCGCCTCGTCCTTGTCTTTGGCGTACATATAACACATCATATATATGTTGGTCTTGTGCTTAGTGATGAGCGTTTCAAACTCTTTTTCGCTATTCATGAATTGCTTCGTTTTTATTGTTTGACGCAAAGTTGACGAAAAAACTACACTTTTCTTGAAAATTTAGCGTAAAAAAACCGCCTCCGATATGGGGCGGTTTTTTAACAATACTAAAAGTGGATTATTTTTCCTCTTTTTTATCTTCGGAATCATTTTCCGTTTCAGGTTTCTCTTCTTCCTTCGTATCCTCTTTTTTGCTTGTATCTTTTTTAGTATCAACTTCTGCCTCGTCCATTTCATTAGTCTCTTTCTCAGTTTCGGCTTTTACCTCCTCGGGGGCTTCAACCTTCTTTTCTTTATCATCGGCTTTTTTCTTAAACTCTTCAACCTTTTGACTATTGAGTTTCTCTTTCAGTGCAGCCAACTCCTCGATATCTCCCAAAGTGGTTTTCTCCATCGCAATTATGGATGGAACCACCACCTCTTGCGCATCCTCTTTTTTACCGGTACGTCTGCTCTTTCGCTTGCTTTCGGTACCTGCTTTGTTTTCATCTTCGTGGATGCGGCTATGAGAAACGATAATGCGTTTTGCATCTTTGTTGAACTCAATCACCTTGAAAGTCAACTTCTCATCAAGTTGTGCTTGCGAGCCATCTTCTTTTACCAGATGTTTGGGGGTGGCAAATCCGCCAACGCCATAGGGTAGAGATACAATTGCACCCTTGTCGAGCAATTCTACAATGGTTCCTTCGTGCACTGACCCAACCGTAAAGATGGTTTCAAAAACGTCCCATGGATTTTCTTCGAGCTGTTTGTGTCCAAGACTCAAACGACGATTTTCTTTGTCGATATCCAGTACTTGTACTTCGATGGGTGCACCAATTTCTGTCACTTCGCTTGGATGTTTAATTTTCTTCGTCCACGAAAGGTCAGAAATGTGGATAAGACCTTCTACGCCTTCTTCAATTTCTACAAATGCGCCAAAATTAGTGAAATTACGAACAGTGGCTGTGTGCGAACTTCCAACAGGATATTTTTCTTCAATATTTTCCCATGGATCAGGTTTGAGTTGTTTTACACCGAGCGACATTTTGCGATCTTCTCTGTCGAGTGTAAGAATCAACACTTCTACTTCATCACCCACGCTCATAAAGTCTTGGGCACTATGCAAATGCTGTGTCCAACTCATTTCCGACACGTGAATTAAGCCTTCTACGCCAGGTGCTATTTCAACAAATGCACCATAGTCGGCCATAACAACCACTTTACCTTTTATTTTGTCGCCCACTTTTAGATTTTCGTCCAAAGCATCCCACGGGTGTGGAGTTAATTGCTTAAGCCCAAGGGCTATTCGCTTCTTTTCGTCATCGAAATCTAAGATAACAACGTTTATCTTTTGGTCTAATTCCACCACTTCTTCGGGGTGTTGGATACGTCCCCATGACAAATCTGTGATGTGAATCAATCCGTCCACACCTCCCAAATCTACAAATACTCCATACGAAGTGATGTTCTTAACAACACCCTCAAGTACTTGTCCTTTTTCAAGTTTGGCGATAATTTCTTTTTTCTGTTGTTCCAATTCTTCTTCAATGAGAGCTTTGTGTGAAACAACCACGTTTTTATATTCAGGGTTGATTTTTACAACCTTGAATTCCATAGTTTTGTCAACGAAAATATCGTAATCGCGAATTGGCTTCACATCAATTTGTGAACCGGGTAGAAACGCTTCAATACCAAAAACATCGACAATCATGCCGCCTTTGGTGCGACATTTGATGTATCCTTTGATAATTTCGTTGTTTTCGAGAGCCGCATTTACGCGTTCCCATGAGCGTGATGCACGCGCTTTTTTGTGTGACAGTACCAATTGACCTTTTTTGTCTTCTTGGCTTTCGATATATACTTCTACCTCGTCGCCAATTTTAAGATCGGGATTGTAGCGGAATTCGTTCATTGAAACCACGCCATCAGATTTATAGCCAATATTCACGACTACCTCGCGTTTATTCATAGACGTTACAATACCTGTTACGACCTCTTTGTCGCTAATCTTGCTTAGCGTTTGGTCGTAGGTTTGGGTGAGTTCTTCTCTGTTTTCTTTGCTGTAAGTTTCACCTTCTGCATACGCATCCCAGTCAAAATCTTCAATGGGTGCGGGGTTTTTTAAGTTTTCTGTCATGTGTTGTTAAATAAATAATTTAAAATTAAATAAGTTAGACATTATGTTGTAAAAAAAGTGGTGCAAAGATACGCTGTTTTTTATTAATAACCAACTGACAAAGAGTTTTTTTAATGGATGAATTCAGCTGTAAGTCCATTTAGTAAATGCAACACAAGAAAAAATGACTATGTGTTGTCATAAAAACAAAAAACATCTAACCCAAGAACAAAGATACACAATATATGATATGTCTTACTCCAACAGAATTGCTTACAAAGCTATATCGCCGGCGTTCTTTTAGCATGAAAAGGAAATTTTATAAAAGATCATTTACAAAAAATTAGAGCAAGGCAATAGTGCGACAACTTTGGTACAGACGTCGATTCGTGCACTGCTTCCTTTCAAAGAACATGTACAGACTAGACTTCAGACAACGGATGCGAGTTTGGCGAACACTAACTATTCAAGCGAAGATTAGATGCCGATTTTTTTTGTACGCCGGTATGGTTCATGGCAGAGGAGGGCTTAATAAACAAAGCATAAAATTAACAAAAGCCTAAGAAAACTTTTAAATTATGAAACCCAAGACAAATGTTTGTTGCATTTTATAATTGAATCCACAACGAAAAACACTCGCATTGATAAAATCTTCTTTTTCTTCGTTAATTGAACAAACTTTTATACATTTGTATGATTTTAATAACAAGAAAAATATCTGAACCAAGAATTGTTTTTTCGAAAAAGAAATAGCACATCTCAATTGGATAGAATTACTTTAAAAACAGAAATATAATATGAAAAGAGACACACGCGTTTTCGAACTTATCGAACAAGAAAAACAAAGACAGCTGAAAGGCATCGAACTGATTGCATCTGAAAATTTTGTCAGCCAACATGTGCTTGAAGCCATGGGCTCGGTAATGACCAATAAATATGCCGAAGGCTATCCGGGCAAACGCTATTATGGCGGTTGCGAAGTGGTGGATATGAGTGAGCAATTGGCTATTGACCGATTGAAAAAAATGTTTAATGCCGAATGGGCAAACGTACAGCCTCACTCGGGCGCGCAAGCCAATGCCGCCGTATTTCTGGCTTGCCTGAAAGCGGGCGATAAATTCCTCGGATTGAATCTTTCGCACGGCGGTCACCTTTCACACGGCTCGCCAGTGAACTTTTCGGGCATTATGTTTCATGCGTTGGAATACAATGTGAAAGAGGAAGACCAGCGCGTGGATTATGAGCAATTGGAAGCAGTAGCGCATGCCGAACGGCCAAAGTTGATTATTGCCGGAGCCTCTGCCTATTCCCGTGAGTGGGACTATGCGCGCATTCGCAAAGTTGCCGATGAAATCGGTGCTGTTTTTATGGTGGATATGGCGCATCCCGCGGGCTTGATTGCCGCCGGATTGTTAGAAAATCCGCTTAAATATGCACATATTGTTACTTCAACAACACACAAAACATTGCGCGGACCTCGTGGCGGTATAATATTAATGGGAAAAGATTTCGAAAATCCGTGGGGTATCAAAACACCAAAAGGGCAAGTGAAAATGATGTCGGCAATTTTAGATTCCGCCGTATTTCCCGGCATGCAAGGCGGACCGCTCGAACATGTGATTGCCGCCAAGGCCGTGGCGTTTGGCGAGGCGTTGGATGATTCGTTTAAAACCTATCAATCGCAAGTGAAGAAAAACGCGCAGGTGATGGCACAAGCTTTTGTGGACAAAGGGTATAAAGTGGTTTCCGGCGGAACGGATAATCATATTGTGTTGGTAGATTTACGGACTAAATTTCCCGATTTGACCGGAAAAGTCGCCGAAAAAGCATTGGTCGCTGCCGATATTACCACCAACAAAAACATGGTTCCGTTTGATAGTCGCAGTCCGTTCCAAACATCGGGATTGCGTTTCGGTACGCCCGCCATTACCACTCGCGGACTAAAAGAAGACGCCATGGGTGAAATCGTGGAAATGATTGACACCGTATTGGCAAACGTGGAAAATGAACAACGCGTCGCCACTGTGCGTGGAAAGGTGAACGCCAAAATGAGTCAATTGCCGCTGTTCGCGTGGTAACATTTTGCATCTGAAAGAAATTAAATAAAAAATAAAAATAAAATGATGCGGAGGGGCGCAGGCGATACAGTTCTGTGCGCCTCTGTTTTTTCTTAATTTTGATTATCTTTGAAAGATAGATTTTAGATTATTATTTTAATAATTCGAAAATTGCGTGAAATAAAAGAGTCGTGGCTGTATATTTTTGTATAACGAAAAACAAACGACCTCACAGGATGCGTGGGGTACCCGTCCGCCGAAAGGCGCGTTAAAAAAGAGAAGCTGTTTGAGCCGAATATGTTCGGCGAGTTATTTCTCTTTTAGCGACCGAGGCGATTGACGGGTCACGTAAGCCTGTGCAGTCTTTGCTTGTCCCGATTATCGGGGATTTTTTCTTTGGTTCATTTCTTTTGTATCAAGACAAAAGAAATGAATAATAAATTTACAATTTAAAGAAAGAACTTTATGTATTTGTTTTACTGTGATAAGATTATAAAAATATATACCAATGAAGTAGATAATTAAATGTGAAATCTCTGCACCTCTGTGCCTCTCAGTGTCCTCTGTGTAATAAAGTTGAAATATATTTATCGAATAAAATGCCTCTCAGCGTTCTTGATGTAATATAAAGTGCAAGCAAAAAATAAAATGATTCTCGATACCGAAATACAATATGTTCCCGGCGTTGGACCAAAGCGCGCGGAGATTTTGAACAAAGAAATCGATGTATTTACTTTGGGCGACCTGTTGCGTTGGTATCCGTATCGTTATGTGGACAGAAGCCGCATGTATTACGTGCACGAAATCGACGGCAGCATGCCATATATCCAATTAAAAGGAAAAATTACCGCTTTTGAATCATTTGGTGAAGGGCGAAAACGCCGTTTGGTGGCACACTTCACTGATGGAACTGGATTTATCGATTTAGTGTGGTTTCGAGGAATTCGTTATATTGAAAGCAAATTTAAAGCCGGACAAGAATACATCATCTTCGGAAAACCTTCGTTGTTTAATAATCGGTGGAATATTCCGCATCCCGAAATCGACAGCTACAAGAGTGAGGCCGACCGTCCGACAGGGTTTGTGTCGATGTATAACACCACCGAAAAGATGAAAACCCATTATCTTAATTCGAAGGCGATGCAAAAATTGATTGCGAGCGCTTTTGGGATGTTGCGCGAGCGTTTACCCGAGACGCTATCGGATGATGTGGTGAAGGCGGCAAATCTGATGCCTTTTCATGATGCCATAGAGAATATTCATTTTCCTAAAAGTCCGATTTTGCTTCGTGATGCCGAATTTCGATTAAAGTTTGAAGAACTGTTTTATATCCAGTTGAATATCGTTCGATATGTGTCAGACAGAAAAGAAAAACTGAACGGCTTTGTCTTTAAAAAAGTTGGAAAATATCTGCATACATTTTATGAAAAACATATTCCGTTTGAATTGACCAATGCGCAAAAGCGCGTCATCCGTGAAATCCGTAAAGATACTGCATCGGGCGAACAGATGAATCGGTTGTTGCAAGGCGATGTGGGAAGCGGCAAAACGTTGGTAGCATTGATGTGTATACTTATCGCGCTGGATAACGATTTTCAGGCGTGCCTGATGGCACCGACCGAAATTCTTGCCTCGCAACATTTTGAGACGTTCAAAACGCTGCTCTCCGAGATGAATATCACAGTGGGGTTGTTGACCGGATCGACCAAGAAAAAAGAGCGCGACGCGCTGCATGCGGCATTGCAATCGGGCGAAATACAGATACTTATCGGCACGCACGCATTGATTGAAGATACGGTGCAGTTTCAGAATCTCGGTTTTGTCGTGATTGATGAACAACATCGTTTCGGCGTGGCGCAACGCGCGAAATTATGGACAAAAAACGAGCATCCTCCGCACGTATTGGTGATGACTGCCACGCCTATTCCGCGCACATTGGCGATGACGGTGTATGGCGATTTGGATGTTTCTGTTATCGATGAACTGCCGCCGGGGCGTAAGCCGGTTCAAACCGTACATCGGTTTGAACAAAAGCGCGGAGCGCTTTATCAATTTGTTCGCAATCAAATCAAGTCCGGACGACAAATCTACATCGTCTATCCGCTTATCGAAGAGAGTGAAAAACTCGATTTACAGAATCTGGAAGAGGGTTATGAGCAAATAAAAAGCGCCTTTCCTGAGTTTTCCGTATGCAAAATGCACGGACGCATGAAACCGGCGGAAAAGGATGAAATTATGCAACTGTTTGTTGCCAATAAAGCACAAATTATGGTCTCTACTACAGTGATTGAGGTGGGCGTAAATGTGCCGAACGCTACTGTAATGATTATTGAAAGCGCGCAGCGCTTCGGCTTGTCGCAACTGCATCAGTTGCGTGGTCGCGTAGGGCGTGGCGGCGACCAATCATATTGTGTGCTGATGACACCCTACGAACTGTCGTCGGATACGCGCCGACGAATGGAAATCATGACGCAAAGCAACGATGGCTTTGTGATTGCCGAAGCCGATTTAAAACTACGCGGTCCCGGCGATTTGGAAGGAACGCAACAAAGCGGCATTCCGTTCAGTCTGCGCATTGCCGATTTGGTACGCGACAACGCTATCTTATTTCGTGCGCGCGAAGTCGCCGAAAGCATCATCGCCAATGATCCTCAACTTGCTCAACTAAATCACGAAGTTCTTAAAAAACAACTGCGCCGGCTTTCCGGCGACCGATATGGTTGGGGGCGGATTGGGTAGAGATTATTTTTTATTGCTGTCCGATAAAACTTTGGCATAATATGAATTGAATATTTTTTTGCATATAGCATGAAGTTGACTCGCATGAATGCCTTACTAGGACATTTTAAAGCCTTAATATTACCAATTTTACACATCACAAAAAGATAAGCTTTTTTGCAACACGAATGTAACTTGCCTTATTTATGTTAGATGTTGGATTTTGCCGTTTTTTACCGAACAACAATAAAAAATTATAAACAAAGTCATGCATATAAATGTTATATCGACAGAGAGACATCAGATATGTTTCAAACATCATATCTGCTAATAATAAAAAGCATTTAAATATGAGAAACGACAATTTTTGCGTGATAATGAGTGGCGGTATTGGCAGCCGATTTTGGCCTTTTAGTACAGAAGAGAAACCCAAACAATTTCTTGACTTTTTTGGAACTGGCAGATCTCTGCTTCAAAGCACTTTTGACCGATTCAAAAAGATAGTACCAATCGAAAATATCTTTATTGTAACCAATGACGCCTATGCATCGCTCACACGTAAACAACTTCCGGAATTGTCGGAAGAACAAATATTGCTCGAACCAATGCGACGAAACACAGCGCCTGCCATTGCATTTGCTACATATCGAATAAACGCGGTAAATCCCAACGCGAATATTGTCATCTCTCCTTCGGATCATCTTATTTTAAAAGAAGATCAGTTTGTGTCAGAAATAAATAGGGGGTTGGATTTTGTCAAAAAAAATGATGTCTTGCTCACACTTGGCATCAACCCCACACGCCCCGAAACCGGTTACGGATATATTCAGATTAGCCAGGAACAACTCGACGATGTAAACAAAGTAAAAACATTCACGGAAAAGCCGGATATTAATTTAGCAAAAGCATTTATCGACAGTGGCGAATTTGTATGGAATTCAGGTATTTTCTTATGGAATGCTCATTCAATCATGAATGCATTTCAAGCGTACCTGCCTGAAATCATAAATAAATTTAACGAGGGAAAAGAATTCTTCAGCACATCAAAAGAAAAAGAGTTCATAAATGCTTCTTTTCCATTTTGTCCAAATATTTCCATTGACTATGGCATACTCGAAAAAGCCGACAATGTGTATGTTATCCGCTCCGATTTCGGTTGGTCCGATTTGGGAACGTGGGGCGCGTTGCACGAAATATCGAACAAAGACGAAAACAATAACGCCAGCCTACATTGCAAAGCAATGTATATCGAAAGTTACGACAATGTGGTGACAATGCACGACAATAAATTGGTCGTTTTGCAAGGACTGGAAGACTACATCGTTGCCGAATCAGACAAAGTGCTGCTCATCTGCAAAAAAGGCGAAGAGCAACGCATCAAACACTTTGTAATGGATGTGAAATTTCGATTTGGCGACGAATACATTTAACATCCAATAAATTAGCTGATAAATAGAAGTTCTCTGTATTTAGGAAGGGGCCACATCTGATTGTCCACAATCAATTCCAGTTTATCCACGTGGTAGCGAATAACATCGAAAAATGCTGCCACATTATCGTGATACGCGATTGCTTTTGAACGTGTTTCTTCAATTTTATTTGCCACCTTACGCGCTTCAACCATCGCGTCAACATTTGTTTTTATGGCACTAATGTGTTCCGCAATCTGTTCAATCAGAGAGGCATCGTCTTCAGATAACCTATCCGCTTTGTCTTTGTTGAAAACAATACGCATCTTATATATGTTGTCCAGCAACATCGATTGATAGCGCGTTGCCACCGGAATGATATGATTAATGGCAAGATCGCCCAATACGCGAGCTTCGATTTGTATTTTTTTTGTGTAAATCTCCCATTTCACTTCGTTGCGGGCAAGCAATTCTTTTCGGGTCAATACGCCGGTAGACTCATACATTTCGATAGAACTGTCGGTCAAGTATGCATCATAAATCAGGGGCACGCTTGTTTCACAATCAAGAGAGCGTTTTTGGGCCTCTTTCACCCATTCGTTTCCGTATCCATTCCCTTCAAAACGTATGGGCTTGCTCTTCTTTATGTAATAACGAACGGTATCATAAATGGCCGTCTCTTTTTTCATTCCCTTCTTTACTTTCTGATCCACCTCTTCCTTGAATTCAACCAACTGTTGTGCAAGTGCCGCATTCAGAATGCTCATGGCAGACGAACAGTTTGCTGACGCCCCCACGGCTCTAAATTCGAAGCGATTCCCGGTAAAAGCAAAAGGCGATGTGCGGTTTCTGTCGGTATTATCAATAAGTACTTCCGGAATATGAGAAACACCAAGCCTCATCTTTTTTAATTCATCCACCGTGATTTCATCATCCTGGGAGCTGTTTTCAATCTTGTCGAGCACTGATGAAATTTGGGAGCCGAGAAAGACCGAAATGATCGCCGGAGGTGCCTCATAAGCCCCCAATCGATGCGCATTTTGTGCCGACATCACCGATGCTTTCAACAGCGCATTGTGCCGATAAACAGCCATCAAGGCATTCACCAAAAAAGTGACAAATAGCAGGTTCTCATTGGCAGTTTTGCCCGGCGTAAACAACCCCACACCGCTATCGGTAGTCAACGACCAATTATTGTGCTTGCCGGAACCGTTGACTCCGGCAAATGGTTTTTCGTGAAGAAGTAACTTAAAATGATGCTTGGTGGCAATTTTGTCCATCAACGACATGATAAGCAAATTCTGATCCACAGCCAAATTGGTTTCACCATATATCGGTGCAAACTCAAACTGATTGGGGGCTACTTCATTATGGCGAGTTTTGAGAGGAATTCCATATTTATATGCCTCAAACTCAACCTCTTTCATAAATGCGGCTACACGCGGAGGAATGGCCCCAAAATAATGATCTTCCAATTGTTGATTCTTGGCACTTTCGTGTCCCATCAAAGTCCTGTCAGTCAAATTCAAATCGGGACGTGCTGTGTATAACGCCTGATCAACCAGAAAAAACTCCTGCTCCCATCCCAAATAGGAATACACTTTTTTTACATTTGGGTCAAAAAGCTTACAAACCGAAACCGCTGCTTTATCAATTGCCGAAAGTGCTTTCAACAAAGGGGTTTTATAATCCAACGCTTCTCCTGTGTACGAAATAAAAACGGTAGGCACACACAACGTATCATCCACAATAAATGCCGGCGAAGATGGATCCCAAGCCGTATATCCGCGCGCCTCAAACGTGTTGCGAATGCCCCCGCTCGGAAAACTGGAAGCATCAGGTTCTTGCTGTGCCAATAACTTCCCCGAAAAACGTTCAATAATATCAAAATCACTTTTGTAAGCATATTCAATAAAAGCGTCGTGTTTTTCAGCGGTGCCATCCGTAAGCGGTTGAAACCAATGCGTATAGTGCGTAGCGCCCATCTCCATCGCCCACATTTTCATCCCGGCAGCTACATGATTTGCCACTTCGCGTGGCAGTGTAGCGCCTTTATCAATGGCTTCGAGTACAATACGCATGGTTTCACGTGAAAGATATTGTGCCATTTGTTTGCGATTGAAAACATATTTACCATAATATTCTGACGGACGTTGCCCGGGAACCTCCACGCGCAGCGGTGTGCGTCGTGTGGCTTCTTCAACAGCTTTAAATCGTAATGATGTCATTTTCTATTTGTTATTGGTTATGCTGAAAGAAAAAGAGGATAGCAATATTTCTTTTTTCAATAAAAACGGTGCAAAGTTAAACAAAAAGAAGAAAACAACAGAGATATAAAGACAAAAGATAACCCAATCTGTTCATTTCAACGTCTTAATATATAACCTGAAGATCCAAATTATAAATACAAAACGAATGAAACCGGAATATCTTCTGAAAGTTTTTACACATTCTATTCAACTGAAATTCGATTTGAAAACTATTTTTAGTAAATTTGTACAAATTATCGAAATCTGATTTTATTTAAATGGCATACATTGATTATTATAAAGTATTGGGATTGAACAAGAGTGCTTCTGCCGACGACATTAAAAAAGCCTATCGGAAATTGGCACGTAAGTTTCATCCCGATTTAAATCCAAACAATAGCGAAGCGCATAAAAAATTTCAAGAAATTAACGAGGCCAACGAAGTTTTGAGTGACCCGGAAAAGCGCGCTAAATATGATAAATATGGCGAGAACTGGAAACATGGCGAAGAATATGAGAAAGCAAGGCAACAGTATCAACGCCAACAGCATGAGTGGAACAACCAACGTGGAGGTCAAACATTCTATACGCAAGGCGATTTTACGGACGAAGATTTTTCTGAATTCTTCCATTCCATGTTTGGACACGGCTTTACACAGCGTAGTGGCGGTGGCGGCTCTCGCAAATTTAAAGGAGGAGATTATCAGGCAGAATTGCCGCTGACACTTCGTCAGGCAATGCATACGCATCAGCAAACACTGACGCTGGATGGAAAAAACATACGCATCACCATTCCCGCAGGTGTTGCGCACGGACAAAAGATAAAACTTGCGGGATACGGCCACCCCGGAATAAATGGAGGCCCAAACGGAGATTTGTATATAACGTTTGTGATTTCTGATGACAAAGATTTCAAGCGTTTAGGCGACGATTTATACACCGAAACATCGGTCGATTTATATCGTGCCGTCTTGGGAGGCGAAGTAACCATTCCCACGCTGGATGGACAAGTGAAAATGAAAATAGCCGCAGGCACACAACCCGGCACAAAACTACGGCTCAAAGGCAAAGGATTTCCACTATATAAAAAGGAAGGACACTTTGGCAACTTATATGTCACTGTTAATGTTCAGATTCCCAAAAATCTATCTGCAAAAGAAAAAGAATTGTTTACCGAACTATCAAAAATCAGCTCACGATGAAACTAAACAGAATATTATACAGCGAATGCGTTCGCATATACAAAATACATGAATCGTTTATCGATTCACTACATGAGTCGGGACTGATACGCATTGTTTCACAAGACAACAATCAATTTGTGGAGTGCGACGACATCTCGGAATTGGAACAATTTATTCGTTGGTATTACGACATGGATATAAATGTAGAAGGCATTGAAGCTCTTCACCATATGCTTAGTCGTGTAAAATCTCTGCAAGAAGAATTGCATCGTTTGCAAGAAGAACTTCGTTTTTACAAATCTCTTTAAAATATGCTCAAATCACTTTCCATCGAAAACTACGCCCTTATCGACTCGCTCAACATTGATTTCGATAATGGATTATCCGTCATTACCGGAGAAACCGGAGCAGGTAAATCGATTATTTTGGGAGCGCTTTCTCTTATTTTAGGACAACGCGCCGAGGCCAAACAAATTAAGCAGGGAGAGTCAAAATGCACAATTGAAGGCGTTTTTGATATTTCGGCATATTCCTTAGAATCCATTTTTGAAAAATTTGACTGGGTGTACGACGAAAAGGAGTGTATTTTGCGTCGCGAAATATGGACAAATGGGAAGTCGCGTGCTTTCGTAAACGATTCACCGGTCTATTTGTCCGATTTGAAAGAGTTGGGAATTCGCCTTATCGACATCCATTCGCAGCATCAAAACTTATTGTTAAACGACGATGCTTTTCAGTTGCGTGTTGTTGATTTATTGGCTGAAACGGAAACTCTGCGCAAACAATATGCAGAATACTTTAAAGCATGGAAAGCCAAAGAGAAGGAACTTGCCGAACTGCATGAACTAAACAAGAAAAATAAAGAAGAACGAGATTATTTGGAATTTCAATTTACAGCGTTGAGTGACGCGAATTTACAACCCGACGAACAAAACGAGCTGGAAACCGAACTGAACACCATTACCCACGCCGAAGAGATAAAATCCAATCTTTTTGGTATAACAAATCTTTTGGCAGATGGTGAACAACAAAATATTCTTGCCATGCTGAAAGAGGCCATTGAAAAAGCGAATGCCATTGACCCCATTTTCTCTAATGCAGAAGATTTAAACAAACGTTTGGAATCGGCATATATTGAATTGAAGGATATCGCAGGCGGAACATCACGCCTGTTTGATGAAATTGAATTCGATTCCGAAAGACAACATGCTGTGGAGGAGCGACTAAGCTTAATATACGAGCTACAACAAAAACACTCTGCCTCTACCGTGTCCGATTTATTGGAATTGCAAAACAGATTTGCCGAAAAGCTACAAACAATTGATTATCTGGATGAAAAAATTGACGCGATAAATCAAGAGATGGAGTTGCAAAAGGAAAAAGCATTTGAAAAAGCTCAACAGATAAGCGATAAACGAAAATCAGCCATTCCAACAATTGAAAAAAGTTTGACTGAAAGACTGAAATACTTAGGCATTCCACATGCACGTTTCGAATGCCGGATAACGAAGAAACCGCTGCCGGACATCACCGGCTGCGATAACATACAATTTTATTTCTCGGCAAACAAAAGCAGCGAAGCGCAGCCCGTATCTGAAATCGCGTCGGGAGGAGAAATATCACGATTAATGCTCTGCATTAAATCGCTGATTGCGAAAGCGACAACGCTTCCCTCCATCATTTTTGATGAAATTGACACCGGGACATCAGGTGAAATAGCTGATAAAATGGGACGCGTAATGCGCGAAATGAGCCAAAAAATGCAGGTGATTGCCATCACGCATTTACCACAAATCGCATCAAAAGGTGTGGCGCATTACAATGTATATAAACAAGATAGCGAACACGCGACACATACAAACATAAAAAAACTTTCTGAGGATGAGCAGATTCGCGAGTTGGCACGCATGCTCAGTGGCGAAGAGATTTCTGCACAAGCCATTGAAAACGCACGAGTGATGCTAAGCGAGGCATCGAAATGAAGTTCTTCCCCGGACAAAAAATAGAGCATTCATAAAAATGAAAGAGAAAGAATATATCTTTGGCATACGAGCCGTAATTGAAGCAATAGAAGCCGGCAAAACCATCGACAAAGTGCTTGTAAAGCATCGCCTGCAAGGTGATTTGTATAAAGAGTTGATGTCGCTTTTGCATCTTCATGATATTCCGATGCAAAAAGTCCCCATTGAGCGGCTCAATCGCATTACTCGGAAAAATCATCAAGGTGTTGTCGCCTTTACTTCGGCCATCACATACCAAAAACTGGAACAAATCATTCCCTTTTTATGGGAACAAGGAAAAAATCCCTTTATCGTCCTTCTTGATGGCGTTACTGATGTGCGCAACTTCGGCGCCATAGCGCGTACGTGTGAAGTGGCAGGTGTTGACGCGTTAGTCATTACATCACGAGGAAGTGTTTCGGTAAATGCCGATGCCATAAAAACCTCGTCGGGCGCACTTCACACATTACCCGTTTGCCGCCAAAACAGTATAAAAGATGCCATTCTATTTTTGAAAAACAGCGGCATCAAAGTGGTTGCGTCAAGCGATAAAGCTCCGCTGCAACATACCGAAACCGACATGTCGGTTCCCGTTGCGTTAGTTATGGGTTCAGAAGACAAAGGAATATCCACCGAAGCCATTCGTTTGTGCGACTCGTTGGTAAAAATTCCACAATTTGGGACGATTCAGTCGTTAAACGTTTCCGTCGCCGCCGGCGTTGTGGTGTACGAAGTCGTGAGGCAACGTTTGGCAAAGGGTATTTCTTGATATTGTCAACAGCCACAACATAAAGAAAATACTAAATCCTAATTTTTTAATTTAATAAATAGAATAAACAATATGAAAAAAGTAATTTCAACAGACAAAGCGCCGGCAGCCATCGGACCATACAGTCAAGCCGTAGAAATAAACAATGTGATTTATTTGTCCGGACAATTACCCATCGACCCAAGTACGGGCGAATTTGTTCCAGGAGGAGTGAAAGAGCAAACAGCTCAAGCGTTTGTAAACATTAAAGCCATTTTATCTGAAGCTGGATTAACCGTGGATAATATTGTGAAAACAACCGTATTTTTATCCGACATGTCTCTCTTTGGCGATATGAATGAGGTCTATGCGAAGCAGTTCAACGGAACATTTCCGGCACGCTCGGCTTTTGCCGTAAAAACATTGCCAAAAAACAGTTTGGTCGAAATTGAAGTGATTGCTGCAAGGTAATCTCCTGATTGCTTATTTTGCATATCTCTTTCTAACCCACATTATTCACCAAAAAGTTGCATAATTTGAGGAAAATCCTTATTTTTAAGGCATTAAAAGAAAAACAATAGATTTTAACGCCCCCAAATTATGCAGGACAAATATACAGCCTTTTACC
>JAEZZZ010000074.1 GCA_023418255.1 Bacteroidota bacterium | reverse complement strand
CTCTACTTTAAATTGTTGACCTTGAATATCTACGATTACGTACATAATTTAATTACGATTACGTTAATAACCTAAGGCGAAGCGTTCGCTGGCGCTCTCTTTTTTAGCCTTTTGGCAAAATGAGTTGCAAAAGTACATTTTTTCGTCTTATTCACCAAATATTCCACTCATTATTTTCGATGGAATCTACAGAATAGAATTTTCATTATTTTATTTTGTCATTTGGTTATTTTGTTATAGTTTTGCAATATTGTTTAATTAAACAAAAAAAAATGAAAAAGAGAGAATTATTCATTTCGCTAATTTTAGTTTTGTCCGTGGTCTCCGCTACTTTTGCGGCCGGCAAGAGCAAGCATGGATGTTTAACTAAGCCAAAGGAGAATAATGGACATTGCACTACGGACGGGAGTTCTTATTTTTGTGAAAACTCCTCCTTGCTTACCTCAACAAATTGTGTTAAAGGAGTTGATGTTGTTGAAGTTATAATAGACGATATTCAAAATTAATTTCCTATCTTTTGTATGGAAAAAAAAGCTCCTCTTATATTCGCATTATCAGTTGGGCTGATGACTATTATGCTTTTTTCTTGTAAAAAAAGTATTTATAAAAGCTATGAGAATAAAGGAAATCTTGTTTTTAAAGATTCTGTTCAGCTTTGTCATTCCGGAAATAAAAGTTTTCCCTTGGATGAAATTACCAGCCATCTTATTACATCGGCAGAGTTTAATGAAAGTCTAAATACTTTTTCTTTTATATCTAAAAATAGATTGTATTTGTATGATTATTCATCATCTAATTTAATAAAAAAAATAGCTTTTAAATCGATTTCTCCCAATAATTTTTTAATAAATAGCCTTGATACGATCTTTCTTTTTGATTATGGAAAATCTTCAATTTGTTTGGTTGACACTCTCGGTACAGTTTTGGAGCGCTATAAAATAGAAGAAAAAGAGGAGCCTTTTTTTCCTTTTACAATAACAAAGACTTCCGATGTCTGTTTTTTTGATAACAAACTCACTTTTTTTGGTCATAGAGCAGGCGAGGGAGGATATGATAAGCGGCATGTGATGGGACAATTGGATTTAAACACAAGGAAGTATTCTTTTTATGTTCCTTATCCCGAAATATATAAGAAGAATTGGGGAGGAGCTCTTTTTCGTTGGGTTTATGCGGCTTATAATCCTATAAAAAAATTGTTTATAGTAAGTTTTCCGGCAGAACATTCTCTTTTTTCTGTTGATCCTATCAGTAAGCAAATAGAAATTATAGAATCGGGAAGTAAACATATTCAATCTACATATTATCTAAATTCTTCGATTAAAAAAAACAATTCAAATTTAGCGATCCAGCATTTCGTTGAAACAGATAGTTACGGCCGACTTCTATATGACAAATATCAAGATGTTTATTATAGAGTCATAGAGAAAGGCACAGAATTTACCCAAATGATCGGATGGCAGAAACCTATTTTTATCACAATTTTAAATAATAAGTTTGAAATTTTAGGCGAAACCTATATTGGAGCGTGTAATTTAAATTATAGATATACGATGTTTGTTTCCAAGGAAGGGCTTCACATCCCGAAGAGAACAACAGAAGATGTGTTGGTTTTTGATATTTATCAATTAAAAAAGTTATGAGAAAGTATGCATTATGCTTTTTACTATTACCGGTTTTTATAGTGAGTTGCTATAAATCAGGCCAATCTTCACATTTTGAAAGAATGCTTCACAAACATTTTGAATCTATCTTAAATAAAGATGCTGTTATAATTATTCCGAATCAAGGATGCGGCGGTTGTATCTCCTATGCCGAAGAATTTTATTTGAAGCATAAAAACAATACTAGATATTATTTCATATTTACATCGGTCACTTCTGTTAAAGAATTGAGATATAGATTAGAGATTAATGAAACGAATACTTTTATTGATTCACTTAATTTTGTCCCAAACTATTATATTGACAAAAATGCAACAATCTATCCATGTGTTCTTCATTTGGCAAATAAAAAAATCAGAAAAATCACATACGAATCACCTACAGAAAATAGTTTAAAATCGTTGAATCATGAATAAAAAAAACACGTTATTTTTAGTTCTATTTTTTAGTCTTGTGATACAGGGCTGTAAAGAGCGTGCTAAGACTACAAATTTAGCGGCAAAGTTTACCGTTTCTTTAGAAGAATCTATTTTAAAGAATGAGAAGAAAAGTAACAAGACCCTACGGGATAAGTATCTGAAAGAGGTTAAATTAATTCCTCTTCAGACTACGGAAGAGTCGATGTTGAGCGAAGGATCTATTGTTCAGGTTACTTCTGACTATATTGCAATCACGAATAATAACGCGCTCTACTTTTTTGATGCCGAAAATGGGCGTTTTCTCTCTAAAGTGGATCGCATAGGTGATGGACCGGAGGAATATAGTTGTATCTTCAGTTTGGATATCGATCCGATGTCTCGAAAAGTATATATCCCGGATTTTAACAAAAAGAAAATCTTTATCTACAATTTTGACGGATCGTATATTTCTGAATTAAAGAATGACTCCATTGCTTCGATTGCACTAACACCTGACGGTTATTGGGGCTATAATTTTCCGTCTAGGGGGAAGTATGAAATTACCTACTACGATAAGGAATGGAAGCCGCTTAAATTCTTTTTTCATCGAGAAAAGACTCCCGGAAAATCGGATTTTATAAGGGTAGGCGATTTTGAACGAAAACTTGATGGGCGCTGCTATACTTGGACTGACGAGCCACAGAACATTTATGAAATCTCGAAAGATGAAATTTCTTTGTATTTGCAGTTTAAACTAAAATCTTTATTGATTCCGGAAGAGATAAGAAATAATCTATCAAGAGAATCAGAAGCAAATAGATATGTGAATAACCTGTACGCGGACTTTACCGACAAAGTTGTCTTCTTACAGTACTTCTACGACAAAAAGATGTATTTTGATGTTTGGGACTATACGAAAGACGAACTGCTTTATCGAAACACAGCCTCTTCCGGCGCTGATTTTTATGGCGTAAAAATGAACTATGAAGGTAAAGAATTGTGTTTATGGCCCAAATATGTAGAAGGCAATGTTGTCTATGGACTATTGTTGCAAGAAGAGGTCGATGAGTTTCAACTTTTTGGTGGAAACGAAGGCAATCCCGTACTGTTTAAAGTAGAATGTAAATAAACATAAAACATACTCTTTTAGGGAATTGTTATAAAAGCGGACTGCTTCATGCAAAAATTAGGCAGTCCGTTTTTCTTTTGCAAAGATTGAATCTACAAGGAAAAATATGCCCTCCCCATATACCGAATAATATCCGATGCCGTGAAGCAATGAGGATGAATTTCATGCGCGGAAATAGAGGCAGTCAATCCATGCAAAAAAACGCCAATTCGCGCTGCATCCAAAGCGTCATATCCCTGAGCCAACAATCCGGTGATGATACCGGTAAGTACGTCGCCACTTCCGGCGGTTGCTAACGCAGCTGTTCCTGTGGGATTTACATATATGCTTTCTCCGTCGACAACAAGCGTATAAGCTCCTTTTAGCACCATAATGACACGATACTCTTTCACCCATCGCGTTGCCCGTTGAATCATATCTACCCAATTTGACCACTTTCCGACAAGTCGCTCTAACTCTTTGGAATGTGGGGTCAGAATCGCTTTTTCAGGAAGCAGCGGAATCAACTCGTTGTGTTGAGCCAATATATTTAACGCGTCGGCATCAATCACCAACGGTTGTCGGTTATTTTCTAAAAATCGATGAAGCGCATGCCACGTCTGCTCATGTTTACCCATGCCCACTCCCACTCCAATAGCGTTTGGTGAGATGGGAAAAGAGATGTCGGAAATGTGGTCGCTTGACGCGTCTTCGACCACCATGCCCTCAATAAAATTGGTTTGCACAATCCGCGTTCCACACGAAGGTACATAAGAAGTCACCAAACCACAACCGCTTACAAGTGCCGCTTTGGCGGCAAGACACACCGCTCCCATTTTGCCTTTGCTTCCGCCAACAATAAGCGCATGCCCTTGTGTTCCCTTATGCGCAAACCTATTCAGTGGTTTCAATCGTGTTCTGATATCCTCTGTATCGGTCAGATAAATATGAGTTTCTGCCTTACCGATGGCTTTGGAACTCAACCCAATATCAACATAAACAAGTTCTCCACAATAATCGGCATTGTCCGCCATGTAAAAAGCGAGTTTAGGAATTTGAAATGAAACAGTGTAATCTGCATGAACGGCAACCTTGGTTTTTCTGTCAAGAAATAGTCCCGATGGCACATCAACGCTGACAATCGTCTTTTTACTTTCATTCATTTTTTTGATAACCGATGCCGACAAACCACTTATCTCTCGTGACAGTCCGGTGCCAAAAAGCGCATCAATGATAACATCATACCCGATAAGTGGGGGAATTTGATCCTCGAGTTGAATAACTTTACTGAAAACGTCAGACGACTGGTTATTAAGATACTGCCGACACTCCTCCGAATATTTTGTACTATATTCCACCACATAAGATACGACATTATAACCTCGTGCAGTGAGAAGTTGTGAAATAACCAATCCATCGCCACCATTATTGCCAACACCGGAAAACACGGCAATAGAAATATGCGGGCAGTCAAATTTTTGAATAAACCATTCAACAAAGGCTTGCGATGCTTGTTGCATCAACTGTAAGGAAGAAATAGAACGGTGTTGCAGTGTTTTTTTATCGATTTCTCTGATTTGAGCGGCAGTCAAAATCTTTTTCATAGTATGCGTATTTATTTAGATGATAAGACTTGATTCCGAAAGAAGACTCGCAAGAATACTGGAAATTAACCATAACTTCAATCTCTTTGTTGAAGAAAAACAATCGTATTAATCATGAAACCATGAGATAATCAGAGAGCATAAAAAAGTGCGCAGGATGAGACTCGAACTCACACACCGTCACCGGCACTACCCCCTCAAAGTAGCGTGTATACCAATTTCACCACCTGCGCATTTTGTGCAGTGCCCGGAACAGGACTCGAACCTGCACGTTGTTGCCAACACTAGTCCCTGAAACTAACGCGTCTACCAATTTCGCCATCCGGGCGAACAATAAGTCTGATTTATACAGCAGTTCATATCGTCAATTTTTGAGCATCGCGATGCTTCGGAACTGTGTGGCCACAAAGTTACAATATTTTTTGAACACCGCAAATCATTCATATGAAAATCTGATATTTTTAGATTGAAAGAACAAACAAAATATCTTTGCACTTTTCTCTCTATATAAAAAGGACGGAAAAGGCAAAAACGCCCCTAAGTGGGCGTTTTTGCCTAAAATATCCCAAAAATATCAAAAGTTAATTTTTAAAGAATATAGCATCGTCTGTCGCATCAATTTCGATGGGTTTCGATTTGTCTACTTTTCCTGCCAAAATATCTTTCGACAATTGGTTGAGTACCTGGCGCTGAATAACACGTTTCACGGGACGAGCACCAAATTCGGGGTCGAACCCGGCGCGAGATATGGCGCGCGACGCCTCATCGCTGTATCGAAGTTCGATGCCGTTTTTGGCAAGCATCTTTTTGATACCGTCCAGTTGCAGACGAACGATTTGATCGATTTCGTCTTCGCGCAACGGCGCGAACATGATAATGTCGTCGATACGGTTCAAAAATTCGGGACGAATGGTTTGTTTCAACATATTCATCACCTCCGTTTTGGTTTGTTCGATAATCGTTTCACGATTATTTGCGTCGATTTTTTCGAAGCGTTCGCGAATCATATTCGAGCCCATGTTGGACGTCATAATAATGATGGTGTTTTTGAAATTCACTTGTCGTCCTTTATTATCGGTCAATCGCCCATCGTCCAGCACTTGCAACAGCACATTGAACACATCGGGATGCGCTTTTTCGACTTCATCGAAAAGCACTACGGAATAGGGTTTGCGTCGTACGGCCTCCGTGAGTTGTCCTCCTTCGTCATAGCCCACATATCCGGGGGGCGCGCCAATTAAGCGCGTGGCACTGAACTTCTCTTGATATTCGCTCATGTCGATGCGTGTCATCATATTTTCGTCGTCAAAAAGATATTCCGCCAATGCTTTTGCCAACTCAGTTTTTCCGACTCCGGTCGTTCCCAGGAAAATAAACGAGCCAATCGGTCTTTTAGGATCGCTCAATCCTGCACGACTGCGGCGCACCGCATCCGACACGGCGGCAATAGCCTCATCTTGACCGATGACACGCTTATGCAATTCGTCTTCTAGGAAGAGAAGTTTTTCGCGCTCGCTTTGCAGCATCTTGTTTACGGGAATACCCGTCCAACGCGATACCACATCGGCTATATCTTCGGCTTCCACCTCTTCCTTAATCATGGCGTGGCTTCCCTGTCGCTCGTGCAACGCTTCTTTCAATGCTTCAATTTCAGATTCTTTCTCTTTTATTTTGCCGTAGCGCAACTCGGCAACCTTTCCGTAATCGCCTTCACGTTCAGCTTTTTCGGCCTGAAATTTAGCGTCTTCAATATCGATTTTATTTTGTTGTATCTTATTAATCAACTCTTTTTCCGATTGCCATTTCGCCTTGTATTCATTCTCTTCCGCTTTCAGATTTTCAATCTGTTTGCTCAAAGCCTCCTCTTTGTCTTTATCATTTTCTCTGCGGATGGCTTCGCGTTCTATTTCCAATTGTTTGATACGACGTTGTATTTCATCCAATTCATATGGAACGGAATCCACTTCCATGCGCAATTTTGCCGCCGCTTCGTCCATCAAATCGATGGCTTTGTCCGGCAAAAAACGGTCGGTGATATAGCGATGCGAGAGCTGCACGGCAGCGATAATAGCTTCGTCTTTGATGCGCACCTTGTGATGATTTTCATATTTCTCCTTCAAGCCACGCAATATAGAAATACTATCCGCCTCGTTGGGTTCGTCCACCATCACGATTTGAAAACGACGCTCCAAAGCTTTGTCTTTCTCAAAATATTTTTGATATTCGTCCAACGTAGTGGCACCAATTGCACGCAACTCGCCACGCGCCAACGCGGGTTTCAGGATATTGGCGGCATCCATCGCGCCTTCACCCTTACCCGCACCGACAAGTGTGTGAATCTCGTCAATAAAGAGAATAATCTCTCCATCAGATTTCACCACTTCGTTAATAACCGATTTCAGGCGTTCTTCAAACTCTCCCTTATATTTGGCACCGGCGATAAGCGCCCCCATATCCAATGAATAGATTTGCTTGCTTTTCAGGTTTTCCGGCACGTCGCCGCGGATGATGCGGTGTGCCAAACCTTCGGCAATGGCTGTTTTTCCTGTTCCCGGCTCACCGATAAGAATGGGATTGTTTTTGGTGCGACGACTCAATATCTGCAACACTCGACGGATTTCATCGTCGCGTCCGATTACCGGATCGAGCTTGCCGGTGCGCGCTTTCTCAATCAGATTCACCGCGTATTTGCTCAACGCTTGATAGGTATCTTCCGCCGATTGGCTTGTCACCTTTTCGCCTTTGCGCAATTCGTTGATTGCTTGTTGAAGGTGATTTTTTGTGATACCCGCGTCGTGCATGATTTTGGACACATTGCTTTTTTCCTCGATCAGAGCTAGCAAAAGATGTTCCAGCGACACATATTGGTCGCCCATTTTGCTTGCAAAATCGGATGCTTTGGTAAATACGGCATTGGTTTCGCGACTCAACATAGGGTCGCCACCCGACACACGAGGATAAGACTCGATTTCTCTGTCGATAACCGTTTCGAGTGTCGTAGGATTAACTCCCAATTTTTGAAACAAAAATTGAGTTACATTGGCACCTACTATCATGATGCCTTTCAGCACGTGTGCCGGCTCAATCATTTGCTGGCTGCGCGCTTGTGCCATGTCAATGGCTTTTTGCAGCGCTTCTTGCGCTTTGATTGTAAAGTTGTTAAAATTCATATATATTGTTCTCCTTTTTTTAGTGTGTAAAATGAAAGTGATACGACTTTTTCTTTCTATGATAACGTTCTCAAAATCTTTGCCAAATAAAAAAAACATGACGTTTTGTCAGTGCAGAAATTTATATAAAGATATTGCTGTCCGATAAAACATTATGCTGCCACGGAAAGTGGAAGGATAGAAAGTAGGATGGGGATATATATACTATTCTCTCTTAATTCCAAATGTAATCAGTACCCCCTTATGGTCGGTCGGCCACACATCCAACGGTTCGATAAAGACATCTTGCGATGTTTCCGGAAGTCGTTCGCTACGCACAATTGATGAATTGGGTCCAAAAATGGCGGCTTGCTTTGCCTCAATATTTTTTCCTTGGTAAAAAACATAATCGATACGTTCGCGCTCATCCGCTTTTGGAGCCCATGTCAACTTTTGAATTGACGCGTGTTCGTTGTCAGATGGATAGGTAAATCCGGGATGTGTCACCGGATTTGGATTAATGTGGCGATAGGCATCGATAAATCCGGCTTCGTCGCATAGTTTCGTCACAGTCCAAGAGACAGTTAGCCCGTTGTGATTGTGTATATAGCTTGTGGCGTCAATCCAATCCAAATGCGATGGTTCGTTAAAGTCGCCGCCAATAATCACGTCATAACCGTTTGATAAATCCTCTTTTGCGGCTTTAATAAAAGCTTTTATGGCATTGTCACGTTGCGAAAGGTTGTTTAACCGTATCACTTCATCGGCTGATAAAGGCTTAGAAGTTTCTTTCCATGTGCTGCCATCATATCCATATACGTTGTAATAAGCACAATTCAAATAATCTAAATGCGCTGTATAAATGGCGAGCGTTCGCCCGTGAAGCGAAACCGTCATTTTATAGATGCTGCCATGGTCCTCTTTTTCGGGAAATATGGTTGTGGAATCAATAATTGGATATTTGCTCAATAAACCGGAATCGTAACTATAAAAAGAGTAGTATATCAACCCTTTTTCTTTCAGTGACGCAACAATACGTTCATTAAAACGCGTATAGTTATAATTCCGCACTTCACTAAAAGTAACAAAGTCAGGCTGCAAACGCGCGATTTCGTTCACAATCGCGTCATAACCACCTGAAACCATTGTGCCTTCTTGCCATATATTCCATTGCAACAGCGTAAACTGCCTTTCATTATTTTTGCCACAGGCAAAAAATGTAATTAAACAAAGTATTGCTACTGGTATAATCCGGTTTCTCGTCTTTAATTCCAAAGTTCTTTATATTTCTTGGAGTAAACGAAAAAAACTCCGATTAATACTCTACTTTATAATCTTTTTTCACTTTCTGTCCACTCCATGCTTTCTTGGCTGTCCAGTCCGCAGGCGGTGCAGTCCAAAAGTCATTATCTGTCGGCAATCCTAAAGGCAGAAATCCGAGTGTCGCCATATAAAGACTTCCTGTGGAAGTATATACATCGGCCATTTCGGGTTGGTGTCCGTTGAAACCCAATACCAGCCAGCCGTTATCATCGAAATTCTGATTGTCTTCGAACATATTGCGAAATACGGCAGTGAGGGCGCAACGCACTTGGGCGGGTTGAATAAATTCGGGTAATTTCTCCATCAATGCCACTTGTGCCAACGATTGAAACGCGGCCACACGATACGTTACCGAGCGTCCGAAAGCGGGATAGGTTCCATCGGGTGCAATAAGGCGTTCGGAAAAATCGGCATGGCGAATCATTCTTCGCAAAGCAATTTCATATTCATCTTTGCTTACTGATTTCAGCTCCAAAAGTGTGCCCAACATATCCACGAGCATCGGATGAATGACATGGTCGTTGTAATAATCCATACTGAATTTGTTACCATCACTATACCAACCATCACCAACATACCATTCGCGCATCTTATTGCGTGCCATCATGATACGCATTGGTTCCGGTTTTTCGCCAACCTTTTTCAAAAACGCTTCGGTAATTCCGGCAAAAAGCAACCAGTTATTGTATGCCCCGGTGCGATCGCGCAACGATTTAAACTCTTCGATATAGCGTTTTTTTGTCAATTCATCAAGCGGTTCCCAAAGTGCTTTTGGCGCACGCAAAAAAGCATGAGCCACATAAGCGGCATCCACAATGGGTTGTGCATGTTTTCTGAAATTCAGATAATCCGGATTTTCGGGGTCGACCGCGTTCGCCAAACCTTTTAGCGTTTCTGCGCGCATTTGCTTGCGCAATATGCCTTCGGCAGTATTATCATCCGGCAATGCCAACCACGGTGCCACACCGGCGAGGGTGCGCCCGACCGCTTCGAGGTAAGTTACCTCTTCCACCACCAGATTATAATTGGTTCCGGTTTCCAACGGCATATTTTTGCGCAACGTGCCTTCGGCAAGGTTATGAATCACGGGATAAGCAATTTTATGAAGTGCTTGTACCCAAAATTCGCGGTCTTGTGCTCCGGAAGTTACAAGTTGCTGTGCTTTTCTATTTTTATAATGTTGTGCTTTCCCGGGTGTAGGAAACGCGAGTACGAAAACAAAAACTAAAACAATGGTTTTCAAAACCTTACATCGAATGATCGAGTTCATAGGATTTATATTTTTATAGATTTAATTTTGATTGACAAGTAAATTAAAATTCCGTATTTTTTCTAACAATTATTTCTCTTTGGAAATTGATATCTTATATTCACCTTTTGATGCCACATTTTTTGCGGTCAATGTGATGCGATATATCATATCGCCCCACACGTTCGACAAACGCGGATCATCTAATTTAATCGGCTCAATGGAAGGAGTGAAATCGTGTTCGTTGAATTTAAGATGCATTGTTTTTCCGTCTACATTGATTTCGATATAATTTTTTGCGATATCCACATTCCCCCAAGTCATAAAATGCAATTTGTTTGCCACCGTTGGATTTTTGATCGTGAATTGGTCGGTTATTTTTAGCGTTCTGCCCGCTAACTGATAGATGCGCTTCCAACTGTCTTGCGACAATACACGCGGATAAGCATCGATAAGCTCCAAAGAAAACATCTTTTTGCTCGGATTAAATATGGCATCGCGCGATTTGTATTGCTGTCCGTATTGTTGCGCCAATCCATTTATTTCGGGGAGATTATGATAAATGCTTTGCATCGTCCATATGCTGTAACGCTCGCTGCTGAACGTTTGCCGTGTGTATGTGCCTACGCCCACATCAATCAGTATCGGGGTGTTGTCGCAATAGAGCGAAAAAGTACCCACGTCGTTGTGATTGTGGCTTTCATTGTTGTAACCGCCTTTCGCGGCAAAAAACAATCCTTTTTCGGATTTCATATAGCAAAACTCGGTTTTGGGATACCACGTATAGGGTGCGCTTTGACGTGCTACCGGCAATTGCTTCAACTCATCGCGGAAGCGTAATGTTTGCATTGTTCTGTACACATCTCTTCCAAAATTAGGTACGTTGTTCTTGCCGCTACCATTAAAAAGATAGGATGCAAAACTTTTCATTTCATCGCTATTAACGGCTTTGCCGTAACGATAAATTAAATCGGGTTCTGGATTGAGTTTTGCGGACGCGTCGGCAAAGTTCACCACCCAGCCATCACCTACGTATGATTTGGCGATATATTCACCCATGTTTTTAATCATTGGTTCGTCGAAAAGAGAGATTTTTCCGCCCGTCACATCATACAAAAGTTGCAGATAATCGTACATTTTCCCGGCAGCATGTCCCCAATAAGAAGGTCCTTCTTCGCACGCGCCATCGTTATTGGAATAATTGATAAATTGATCGACCGAGCGGATCCCTTTTTCAACCGCTCGGGCCAGGCGTTCTTCATCATCTTCCAACAACATGAAGCATTGCAACACATTGAAGTTGCACCACGGATTCCAATTGTTAATTATCATGCCTTCTTTATAATCGAATCCCATCCACCAGAAATCGCGAGCGAGAAATGGTTCGAGAACGCGCCGGTTAATTTCACTCTTTAGCCTTTTGGAAATCTCGGGATTGACCTTGTCGAACTCTTCATGGAAAAAATAATATATCCACGAGAACACGCTACCCATATCGCTTGAAACCAACGCGACGATATTTTCATCTTTTTCAGGTAATGAGCGCCCACTTTTTTGAGGCGAAAGATGAGCGGACAAAGTCCAGGAAGTCATTTCACAACTGAAAAAGACGCCATCAATCAACTTGTCAAGAAAACGCCCTTCGCCTTCTGCCAATTCGGCAAAAAACAAATCAACAATCGCGAGGTTGTTTTTTTTATTCGGGTCTTCCATTATTTTGCGCGAACCGCTTCGTTCATATTCCAAATAGCTGCTTGCAGGGATCACTTCCCATTTGTAGTTGAACGCGTTTTCGCCTCGGCGGATATATTCTGATTTATACTGTCCAAGCAATGCATCCCAGCCGGCACGATTAGTATATGCCGGATAAGGCACCCATTGTTGATTTTTGATAAGCATCTCACTTATATTGTGTTTTTCCGCTTTTTCCTGCAACAAATTACGCTGTGTGAAAGCGAATGATGATATGGAAAAACAGCCAAAACATAGGATAATAAGCGCTGTTTTTAGTTGAGAATGAAAATGTGACATAATGGTGATGGTTTTATTGATTATTAATTTGTAAAGATAATAAAAAAAAGCAACAAAAGGCGTATCAATAAGAGAATACCTATACAAAAAGAATCAACTTGCCACTCATTACGAGGAATAGCAAATTGATTCTCAAAGCGATCTTTCAGATAACACACAGCGTTCTATCAAAGCATTCTATTATAAGTATTAATTAATAACCGGGATTGTTTGACCACCCGGTCATTTGTATTTCATCGACCGGTAAAGGGAAATAATAATGATTGTTCGCCCTATATATCGATTTCGCGTAATAGTTTGGTTTAACTTCCGAAAGTTTTTCTCGTCGCACCAAGTCATACCAACGTTTGTGTTCAGCTAAAAACTCCCATCCTCGTTCCGAAAAAACCGCGTCATCAAATTTTTCGCTGTCCGTTGTGGTTGTGATTATGGAGGATTTGGCTCTTTTTTGCACTTCTTGCAAAGCGGCCAGGGCTTTTGCTCCAACAGATTTTTCCGACAAATTTGAAGACTCGGCGTACATCAACAACACATCCGCGTATCTATACAAAACAGTTAATCCGTTGGATTGAGCACTCTTTGCCGGAGGACCTTCATTATAATCTTGATATTTCGCGATACATGGTAATCCATCCTTACTATTTTGCCACTGGGTTATTCCATTCTCGGTTTTCCAAGATGTCATATAATTGAAATCTTTACGTTCCCCCTCAGGATATTTTTTCATGAATTCCGGATTGGCATAATAATCTGCCCATCCACCTATAGGCTTGTGATCACGTGGATAAAAAGACTTTCCATACTGGCTTGGGTTTCTATATTTTGCTGAATGGTGCAAGGCGAACATATGCTCATTGGCGTCCCTCTTTCGCTCTTCTTTCCATAAATCGCCATAGTGAGGAGTAAGATACAGACCTGACTTCTCTATGATTTCCAGACTTAAATCGGCAGCTTTTTTATAATAGGGCTTTCCTTTTTTCAATGGCCATCCCGCCATTGTCAAATAGACATCGGCGAGGAGTGCTTTCCCCGCCCACAAAGAAGGCGTCGAGCTATCTCCGGAACGACTGGTTTCAGGAAGGTCCTCTATGGCTTTCAGTGCGTCGGGGACAATGATTTCTTCGTAGATCGAAGCTACCGATTGTCGTTCTGAACTCGCTTCGGCTTCTTTGTCCGATTTGATGATTGGAGCCTCGCCAAAGAGTCGTACCAAATGAAAATATGCCAACGCACGCATAAAGTAGGCTTCAGCAATTGACTGCTTGTATAATTTTTCCTTATCTGAGTTTTCCGGAATGGGCGTTCCATTAATAATTTTATTTGCGTTGGTAATTACACTCCAGTAAGCTTTCCACAATTCTTTAGAATCAGCTTCATTCGCCGAAGGACTTGGGTTTAATTCAATAATGTAGAACATCGGATTGTTGGGTTTGGGTGATGTGGTTAAGTCATCAGCTCCGGTATTGACGCGCATTAGCCGGCAATTGAATCCATAGTTACCGCTCCACAAATCATAATACAAACCATCAACCGACTTGTTGACCAGTTCGATTGACTGGGGAATTTGAATAAAATCCTCTTCCGTAATAAAGGATTGTGGTGTTTGAACCAAGTCTACACAACCATTTAAAATAATGATTACGCTCAGTATTAATATTTTTTTTATTGATTTCATATCGTGCTGTTTTAAAATGAAAGATTTAAACCGACCATATAATTGCGACCATTAGGATATGCTCCCCAGTCAACTCCTTGCACTAAAGGCGTACCCAACGTAGCTTCGGGATCAAGCCCACTATAAGCAGTAAAATGAAAGGGATTTTGAACAGAAAAATATACTCTCATATTGTTAAAGGCTATTTTGTTTAAAAATGTTTCCGGAAGAGTGTATCCCAACGTAATACTTTTTATCTTCACAAAGTCGCCTTTTTCCACGAACCGATCGGAAAATCCTACAAGAGGATGTTTATTTTCCACGAATCCGGGGATATCCGTATCCTCATTATCCTTAGTCCATCTATTCAGTAATTCGGGATTAGGCGTTACCACGTCCACGGATTGTCCTCGAACCGTTCCATACGATATTGCTCGCGAGGCGTTGTAGATTTCAAAGCCATGATATCCGACGATTGAAAAGGAAAAGTCAAAATCTTTGTACCTCATGTTGTTATTCCATCCCCAATTGAACAGTGGCTGACCATTACCGATGATTCCTTGATCGTCTTGATTGAGTTTCCCGTCCTTATTAACGTCGCGATAGCGTGGCAAACCCGGTTTTGTCTTATACAATTTTTCATTTGTGGTTTTTTGACCATCTTTTGTCACCACTTCCTCATTCATATCGGCGGTTTTCCATACGCCCAAATATTGATATCCCCAGAATGTGCCTAGTTTTTGCCCCTCAATCATTTTGAAAACCTGATTCTCGAACTTCCCGCTTTGTTCCTGCATTCCATTTAATGTTGGAATTTTTTCAAAGGTTCCCTTGTTGCTCGCTAAAATCAAGTTGGTAGTCCAATTAAAATCTTTGGTACGAAGAGGAATCATGGCTAATGTTAGCTCAAATCCCTTATTTCGTATAGAGCCGGCATTTTTCAACAATTCGGGCCAGCCAATATGCGCGGGCTGGGCTACCGACAGAAGAATATCGTTTGATTTTTTGTCGTACAAGTCTAAACCAAGCGTGAATCTGCCATTAAGCGCCGAAACATCTAAGCCTAGATTAATTTGATTGTTTCGCTCCCATTTCAAATAGGGTGCCTTTGGTCTGTCAATGGCGTAAGATGTAGTTCCATCAGCGGCCTGCACGGGTTTCATCTTTGAATAAATACGATAAGGACTTATCGCCTGATTACCCACCGAGCCATAACCTATACGAAGTTTAAGCTGCTCCAGCCATCCATAGTCTTGTAGAAACGGCTCTTTCTTTAAGTCCCAGGCTAAAGCGATAGAGGGAAACGAGCTCCATTTTTCTTCTAAATTGGAAGAACCATCAAATCTCATTGACGCGGTCAGCATGTATTTGTTCATCAAGACATAATTGACGCGAAACAAGCCTGACATTAAGGTCGTGATTTGACGATACGATTCTGCGTTAAAAGAGTCGGCCCAATCCAAAGCGTTGAACCCCAACAAGTCCACAAACGATAGGTATTTCGACTCGCTTCTGTGCCAGTAAGAGTCGCTATAGGATTGTTCAAATACGGCCGTGGCGTTGATACGATTATTTTTGTCAAACTCTTTTATGTATGTCAACATGTTGGTGTTGAGCCCAATGTTGTCCTAAACGTTTGGAAAAGGGATAAAAAAAGGAAGTAGAATTAAGGCACAAAATAGTTACCTTAGCAAAGGGAACATGCAAATCCTTTGCAAACTCTACTTCCAATGACAAATATAAC
>JAEZZZ010000163.1 GCA_023418255.1 Bacteroidota bacterium | reverse complement strand
TAATTTTCCTATCATAATTTGCAAGGTTTTACTCTGTAAAGATACGAAAAACGGCAAATATATACAAGAAAAATAGCGGTTATTTTTCTGATAATCAGAGAATATAAGTGCTTTTTAAGGATCGACTATTTCTTCTTTGGAAGGTGAACCGCCTGTCCCAGCACATCGGCTAGCGCTTCAAAGAGTGCCTCGGAATAGGTGGGATGCCCATAAATAGTGCGTATGGCTTCATCAACGGTAATCTCCATCTTCATGATGAGCGATGCCTGATTGATGATTTCGGCTGCTGAGGGACCGATGATGTGAACACCAAGTACTTCACCATATTTATTGTCTGCTACGACTTTCACAAATCCCACATTTTCTCCTGATGCGAGAGCGCGTCCGTTGGCGGCAAAGCTGAACTTTCCGACGCGAACGTCATATTTCTCGCGCGCCTGCTCTTCCGTAAGTCCCACCATGGCAACTTCGGGCGATGTGTAAACTACCGATGGCGAAGCGAGCAGTCTGGTCTTGCGATGGTTGCCTCTAACGGCATTGTCGGCGGCTATTTCTCCCATGCGATACGCTACATGCGCCAGCATTTTTATTCCGTTGATGTCGCCCGGCGCGTAGATGCCTTTTACGCTGGTTTCGAGATATCTATCCACTTTAATTTTGCCGCGCTCCATTTCGAACTGTGCTTCGCCGACACCTTCCGTGTCGGGCACGCGACCGATGGCAATAAGGGCACGTTTGGCAAAAATAGAGTCTTTGCCTTCCAGTTTTATTTCGAGTTTATCGCCATGATCGACTATCTCTTTGATGCGAGTTGAGTTCATCACTTTGAGTCCTTTTTTGGTGATGATTTTTCTCAACTCTTCCGACACTTCGCGGTCGAGGGCGGGGATGATACGATCCATCATTTCCACGATGGTTACATCGGAACCCAATCCGGCGAACGCTTGTCCTAATTCGATACCAACCACACCGCCACCAATTACAATGAGCGATTCCGGCACCTCTTTAATTGCCAAAATATCGTCGCTGGTCATTACTTTGTCGCTATCGATACCCGGAATGTTTATCTTAGACGCTTTGGAGCCGCCGGCAAGGATGATCTTGTCGGTTTTGATGATTTGCGAGTCGTTCACTACCACATCGTTGTTCTTATTGATTTTGCCAACACCTTCGTAAATATCCACATCGTAGCTTTTGAGCAGAGAGACCACTCCGGAAGTGAGCTTTCGAACCACACCATTTTTGAATTCCACCACCTTTTCCATATCTACCTTTATGCTCTTGGTATCGAGATTGATGCCACGAACGGCAGCCGAGCGACAATGCTCGATAATCTCCGCGTTTTTAAGGTATGTTTTGGTAGGGATACATCCCACATTGAGGCAGGTACCGCCAAAGGCGTTTTTTTCTACGATGGCAACTTTGGCACCTAGCTGTGCCGCCTTGATGGCTGCAACGTATCCGGCCGGACCACCGCCAATAACAGTAATCTGATAGTTGTCTTCGAAGCGAATCATCTGCTCTTCGCCTTCGTGTGGAACATTTTCAGGCACTTTTATCTCTTCGGGCATGAGCGTATCGGGCGATTCATTTTTGTTGCCGATGTAACCGATGACCGTGGTGACGGGAACCGTTTCGCCATCTTGATGAACTATTTTCAACAAAATGCCGGATGCTTCCGCCTCAATCTCCATACTTGTCTTATCGGTCATAATTTCAAGTATGATTTCTCCTTCGGTAACGGGATCTCCTTCTTTTTTCAACCATTTGACGATTTGTCCTTCGGTCATGTCGATACCCGCTTTGGGCATAATTATTTCAAAAGCCATGTTTTTGTATGTTGTTTTATTGTTATTATATAAATAAAATCTGCGATGCCTATTCTTTCAATTGCCTTGTGCAAGAAAAGTTTTGCATGCAATAAGTGTTCTATATCAATAGCGTTAATGGATTTTCCATCAATGCCTTCAAGTCGGTCATGAACTTCGCGGCCGTGAGTCCGTCGATGAGTCGGTGGTCGGACGTAAGGCTCATTTTCATGATGGGACGCACTTTTATTTCGCCATCAACCACCACGGGAGTTTGTTTGGCAGATGCTACACTCAATATGGCAGCGTTGGGTTGATTGATGATGGCAGTAAAGCTATCCACGGCGTACATTCCCAAATTGCTGATGGTGAATGTGCTGCCTGTTTGTTCGTCGGGAAGCAGTTTTTTGGAAAACGTGCGCTCCGTCAAATCTTTCAGTGCTATCACCAGCTCGCTAAGCGACATTTTATCGGCATTTCGCACCACCGGCACCAAGAGTCCGTCGTCTAAGCCGACCGCCATAGCCAAGTTTACATAAGAGTGAAACGTTATTTTGTCTCCTTCTTTATTCAGGCTGGCGTTGATGTATTTATGCTTCGGCAATGTGTGAATTACTGCCAACGAAATCAAATCGGTGATGGTCAGTTTTTTGTCGGTTTTTTGTTTGATGGGCTCTAACAGTTTTTTGCGAAGAGAAATCATCTCGGTCATATCCACTTCCCACGTTTGCGTAAATGTTGGTGCGCCAAAGTAGCTTTCGCTCATGCGTTTGGCTATGATTTTTCGCATTTGTGTCATCGGCACCTCCTCTGTTTCGCCAACAGGTTGTGTGGCTTTGGCAGAAGGTGTTTTTGTTGCCGATTGTGGTTGAGGCTGTGGCTGCTGTTGTGTTGATGCTTCGCTCATTCCATCAAACTTCACAGGAGCTTTGAGTTCGTCAAACTCATCACGGGTGAGTTCGGCTTTCAATTTCGGATCGGTAATGGCAGCCAACACATCATCCTTCATTATTTTTCCGTTGTGTCCCGAACCGTTTACATTTTTCAGGTCGAGGTTATGTACTTCGGCAATATGTTTTGCTAAGGGTGAAATGTGTATTTTATCTTCGTAGTTGAATCCGGCTACATCATCGCGATGAATCCGTCCTTTATATCCTGTTCCGACGACAAGCAGCAAATCAACTCCCAGTCGTTTTGCCAGTGCTCGTGCCGCCGGTGTTGCTCGTAATGATCTATTTTCCATTCTCTGTTGTTTATTTATCGGTTATTAACCAGTTTGAGGATGTATTTCTTGATTCGTTCTACACTCGGAATCATGGCTGCTTCCAACGTTTGGTTGTATGGAATGGGCACATCTTCTCCGGCAAGGCGCAAGATGCGTCCGTCGAGATAATCAAAAGCATCGCTCTCGGCAATCGTGGCTGCCACTTCGCCGATGAAACCTCCCGTTTTGTGGGCATCGTTGACAAGCAGAACGCGTCCTGTTTTTTTCACAGAGTCAATAATGGTATCTTTATCAAGCGGGGCAAGCGTTCGCAAATCGACCACTTCCACGCTCACGCCTTCGGCAGCTTCCACCTCTTCGGCAGCTTTCATCACGCGTTCGAGCATGCGTCCGTAGGTTATTACCGAAACATCTCTTCCCTCTTTCTTTATATCGGCTTTGCCAAGGGGCAATACAAATTCGGGATCGAGGGGCACTTCGCCTTTCATGTTGAATTGTGCCTTGTATTCAAGAAAAATCACGGGGTTGTTATCTCGTATGGCGGCTTTGAGAATACCTTTTACATCGGCCGGCGTGCCGGGTGCCACCACTTTTAGGCCGGGTGTGTGCGTAAACCATGCTTCAAGCGACTGAGAGTGCTGTGCCGCGGCACCAACGCCTCCGCCGGCCGCACAACGAAACACGACGGGGATTTGTCCTTTTCCTCCGTACATATAACGTGTTTTGGCGGCTTGGTTTACGATATTATCCATCATATATACTATAAAATCCATAAAGGTGACATCAACAATGGGGCGCAGCCCCGTCATGGCGGCTCCTATGGCACATCCCGAAATGGCATTTTCAGAGATGGGTGTGTCGCGTACGCGTTCTTTTCCAAACTCTTCGAGCATTCCTACGGATGTTCCGAAGTCTCCTCCGAAAATTCCCACATCTTCTCCCATGAGAAATACGTTTTCGTCGCGACGCATCTCTTCGGACATTGCCATGATGATGGCGTCTCTTACGGACATTAATTTTGTTTTATTTTCCATCTATTTTATTCTGTGTGTCTGTTGTTAAACTTTTGTGAAATATTACATGAAGAATCAGTCTGCAAAGACATCTTCAAATGCTGATTCTAATTTGGGTTCGGGGCTGTTCAATGCAAACTTGACGGCATCGTCAATGGCTGATTTGGAAGCAATTTCCATCTCTTCCAATTTTGCCTCGGTGGCAATTTTATGCTCGATGAGATATTTCTTGAATTTGACGATGGGGTCTTTCTTTTTCCAATTGTCTACTTCCTCTTTGGTGCGGTATTTCCCCGGATCGGATGTTGAGTGTCCAAACCATCGATAGGTAACAGCTTCAACCAGTACGGGGCCGTTTCCGTCGCGCACATATTTCACCAGCTCTTGAAATTTGTTATATACTGCCAACAGGTCGTTGCCATCCTCGATGAAGTGTCCCGGGATGCCATACGCGCAGGCCCTTTGGTAGTTGTAATCGACGTTGATTACACTTTTTATCGGCGTGCTGATCCCGTAATGGTTGTTGATGGAATAAAAAATTACGGGCAACTTCCATACTGATGCCAGGTTGAGTGTTTCGTGAAAGGTGCCTTCGTTGCAAGCGCCGTCACCAAAACAGCAAAGAATGATTTTGCCTGTTTTTTTCATTTTTTGCGTCAATGCCGCGCCGATAGCCATTCCCATGCCACCACCCACGATGCCGTTGGCGCCAAGATTGCCATTGTCTAAGTCGGCAATGTGCATGGAGCCGCCTTTCCCTTTGCACGTTCCGGTGGCTTTTCCCATGATTTCTGCCATCATACCGTTTAGGTCAATTTCCAGAGCGATGCTTTGACCGTGTCCACGATGGTTTGATGTAATAAGGTCGAATCCCCGTTCGATGGCGGCAATGGCACCCACATTGGCGGCCTCTTCTCCCACAGAGAAGTGCGTCATTCCGGGGACTTGTCCTTTTCTCACAAGTTGATTTACTTTGTTGTCAAAATTGCGAATGTCAAGCATCAAACGATGCATGTGCAGCAATTTTTCTTTCGACAATTTATTATCTTTCGATGTTGTCTTTGCCATAGTTGTATTTATGTTATGTGTGATTTTTAAGCAATAAGATAACGTCTAAATATCCATATTGTTTAACATATTTCTGATTTTATTGAAAATTAAAAGTTGCCTATTATCCATTATTTATTAAGATGTTGCATCGTAGATAAAGAAAAACAGTTATTTAGAACAATTATAGACAAGAGATGGCTTTAACTTAGTTTAACCTGCCGTTTTCTGATTTAGAAATTAGAAGTGAATGTGCCGATGAGTTGTTGCCAACATTCAAATAAACTCTTTGAAACGACTAATGAAATTCCTTTTTGACGTTCTGAACCTATCATGACTACGTTCTGAACCTATCCTGACCACGTTCCGAACCTATCCTGACTACGTTCCGAACCTGTTGCCCTTTATATCCAAGCCTCACGCATGCAAAAACATCTCCAATATCCCGGAGTTCCTCTGAGATTCCTCTTAGATTTCTGTTTTTCTTGCTTTAAATATAAACTTTTATCTCTTTCTTGTGATTTTTATCTAAAAAACACATAAATTTGCTTTGCATTTGATGAAAAAAGAAGAAAATGTGTAACAAATTGCTCAATCATAGAAATGCAGTAATCATTGCCAACGGATGTTTTCCTACGCACGACATGGCACTTTCTGTCTTACGAAAGTCGGTTTACACCGTATGTTGCGATGGCGCGGCAAACGATTTTATCGCGCGTGGAGAAGTTCCTGACGCCATCGTGGGTGATTGCGACTCCATATCGGAAGAAAACAGGATGCGTTTTGCCGACATATTACATCGCAATCCCGATCAAGAGACCAACGATTTAACAAAAGCCATCATGTTTTGCGCGAGTCGAGGCAGACGCGACATCGTTATTTTGGGAGGAACCGGAAAACGTGAGGATCACACGCTGGGCAACATTTCTCTCTTGGCAGAATACGTGAAAATTGCCAATGTGGCGATGATTACCGACTACGGAATATTTAAACCAATTGTTGAGAACACGGTGTTTGAGAGTTTTCGGGGACAACAAATTTCTATTTTTGCAATGGATAGGCAACCCATTTCGTCAAATGGGCTGAAATATCCGCTAAATAAGCGTGTCCTTAACGGTTGGTGGGAGGGAACACTTAACGAGACGCTCGGTGAAAAATTCACTATCGAAACATCGGGTGCAACGCTTGTGTTTTTGGCATTTGAGGGAAAAGTGTGAATAAATATGCTTTCACACATTTGTTTTTTTCATGTCTCAATAAGATTTGATGCCTTTAAGGTGGATGTTTTTTTATCCTTGGCGAGTCAATAAAAATGTATCGTAAACAGTCATAAGTATTTAATTTTTCTGTTTAATATAAAAAACATCTATATTTCCTCTATAAATCCAATCATTTCCCTGCATTATATAGTTATAGGAATATGTTTTCCAAACACTAGGTACACAGCTATCCTGACGAAAATCAAATGGACTTTCGTCAAAAGATATTAA
>JAEZZZ010000118.1 GCA_023418255.1 Bacteroidota bacterium | reverse complement strand
AACAAAACGACTATCATACAAGGTCGACATCCCTCCATGATTAACTTTGATTGGTTGATTTAAATATTTTTCTTCTGTTTGATAATCTCTTAACTTTACAGGATAAGTATATACTGTGATTGATTTTTACTTAACTAACACTTTATGAATCATCTAATAAAAGAAGATAAGCCTCCTCTATTAGACGCACAAAGATAGATAAAAACCTTTAATTGTCGTCATCACACTTATATGTTTTATAACATACCATTTAACACTCAAAGCCGGACAATTAACTTTTGCTCACTAATCAAACCCTTTTTACTGGCCGGTATCTGAAATTTCTCTTAAAATCAAAGGGTGCGTTTACTTTCTTTTGCCATTCCTTGAGTCTGTTTAACATATCCAATGCCATTTCCCTTTCAGAATTCGACAAGTCTTTTTGTTCTCCAATATCATCGCTTAAATTGTAGAGTACATATTGATTATTTTCGAAGAAATAGATCAGTTTTCGATTATTTGATATTATTGAACTGTAAGGTGTTGCTCTAAAGGCTTCTTTATTATCATACGATTCTAAGTAAGCCGGGAAGAAAAAATAAAGATTGCGCTGAGGGAGCAAAACATCTGAAGTCAAACGTTTTTTCAAACTCACCCCATCAAGTTGTTTGGCAATCGATATATGAGTAAAATCGAGAATTGTAGGAAAAATATCAATACCTACAACGGGTTCAGTGCAAAGAGAATTTTGTTCAATCTTGTTACTGTATGAAATAATTAATGGAACTCTATTGCCTCCTTCGTATGGTGTCCCTTTTCCTCCTCGAAGCGGCGTATTGTCTGAAACACCGTTAAGCATTCCTCCATTGTCAGACATAAATATAATAAGTGTATTATGGTACAGACCTCTCCTTTTAAGTGTTTTAATTATTCGCCCGACGCTTTCATCAAGACTTTGAATCATCGCTGCATAAGTTGCATTCTTGTGACGAATACCGGATTTTTTATTTCTATATCTTTCTTCAATTTCAGGTTTTGCTTCCAACGGCGTATGCACTGTATAATGTGAAAAATAGAGAAAAAAGGGTTGCTCGCCCGATATTTCTATTTGTTTAATTGCTTCATTTGTCAATCGGTCTGTAAGATACGATGTGTCATCACTGGGAGACAATCCGGGTAATTTTTTGTCACCTTTGCCATAAGGATAGAAATAGCTATATGGTGCACCTTGCCGCCCTCCACCTATATTAATATCAAATCCATGCGCCATGGGACTATTAATGGAATCATTATTACCCAAATGCCACTTGCCAATATGAATGGTTCGATAACCGTTTTGTTTTAATACCTGTGGAATTGTAATAAATGTATTTGATAATTCTTCATTGTTTGGCATCGGAATAAGTTTTCTATTTTCTGCTTTTCCTCTATCAGGTGGGCTAACAGTATAAACTCCATGACGTGGAGTATAAAGTCCTGTCATAATACTTGCTCGTGAAGGAGCTGAATTTGGCGCATTAGAATATGCTTGCGTAAAAAGCATTCCCTCTTTTCGTAGTTGATCGATATGAGGTGTCTCATAAAAATCACTTCCCATACATCCCAAATCAGTCCATCCTAAATCGTCGGCAAGAATAAACACAATATTGGGCTTACTTTGTGCTAAAAGATTAAAACTTAATCCTATTACAAAACTTGTAGAATATAAATATTTCCTTTTTTTCATTTTAGTGAAGTGTAAAAGAAGAAGAACATATCAGAGTGATATGTTTTTCTTCAAAAAAATAATTTGTCGGTATGTACTCAACAATAAAAGTCATTCAAGATTGAATGATATTCTCTTACATTAAAAAAGAATATTGTCAATAACCTGGATTTTGCTTTATTTCAGGATTCAGCACAATTTGATCGGTAGGAACTTGATATAAGTAATATTTATCTAGCCATCCTTTACCCTCTTTTAACGGATCTGCCCATAAATAAATATATCCTTCCTTTTTATCTTTTGTTGGCAGATGAGTTGTTTCATCCCAAAGAGACTCTTTTACTTCCTCTTGCTTGATCCACATTCCTAATTGCTGTTTATTCACAAACCAAGGCGCTTTTCTCCATCGTCTTACATCATCAAAACCAAAACCTTCTCCCATAAGTTCAATTATTCGCTCTCTACGTATCTCCCAAAGTATTGGATCAACCGTAGGGTCTCTTTGAGGATCAAAACTATTATCAATGTCCGCTATTTTCATGTCGGCAACCCCTGCCCTTTTTCGCAACTTATTAATAGTCATGTTTGCGACTGCTTGGTCAAAAGCACCTTTTTCCCACATACATTCGGCATAATTAAGCAGAATCTCTTCTATTTTAAAAATAGGCTTATCGGCTTCGTTCAAGTTGCCCTGATTAAAGTTTTCTTCCCATTGATTCCAGTTTTTCCAGACATAATATCCTGACCTACAAGCCACATAAGCTCTTGCTTTGGTTCCCTTTGCCGGTATTCCATTATGCAAATTAGGCACATAGTTTAATAAATCTGCTCCCCAATTCTGAGCCGGAAGACGTTTCATTCCAACTCCGGGATTAGAGCATGAGGCATTTACTCCCATTATGTCAATATATTCTCTATCCGCAGGATTATCGGTGAATGACCATGTAGGATAATCTCCTTTCTGTGGGTTCACGCGAAATGGAGGCATAATAGTATGATACATTCGCGGATCTCTATTTCTAAAAGTGGCATACATGTTTTTATCACCTTCGTACAGTGGCGAATTGGATATTGTTTTACCATCTTTACACAAATACATATCCACCGTATGCTGAGGCATTTCTATTGTATGAGATGAAGTGTGTTCAATGTAACACATACGCGCTTCAAGCACACCACGTATAAACTCTTTATACAATATAACTCCCGGCACATCCGCTAAATCACGAGTAGTCCACATCTCTCCATATCCGGCAGCGGGTTGTCCATCGGTTCCCATATATAGAGTTGGATATTTTGCCATCAATATCTTTGAAACTCTCTCGCATTCAGCAAAATATTTTTGATAGTCTCCTAGTTCATGGTATTTCCGCCATGTGCCTTCACGCAAAGCGAAGCGTGATATAGTGGCCTGTATAACATCTTTTCTGATGCTGTTTTTACCATCTCTATTTTCAAAATTGCCAATATGTTCCTCTGCCCATTTCAACCTGTCCAAAACTTTATCAGCCACTACTTTTCTGTTTTCACGGGGACCAAAAGCCTCCGGTGATGTTTCATCCAAGACTTTATCGACCCAAGGGATATCACCAAAGCGATTGATTAATTCCATATACCAAAAAGAGTGGAAAAAATATCCAATGGCTCTCCAATGATTTTTTTCCGCCTCCGTGAGTTCCGCCGCGTCATCAATATGTTCAAGCATCATATTTGCACGGCGTATGTATCCAAAATTCCATCCATTCCCGGAAGACGCGTCTTGTATTGTTTGAAAAGCATACGGATTATAACTATATCTACGTGTCAAATAGCCACTCCACACATCTCCTAAATAATGTCCATATTGTCCTCCGCTAGGATGAATTGAAGTCGCGATTGTTGTATTTGTTAACATTCCATATAATGGATAGGCAAATGCTTTGAAATTATCATAGGTTTCAAAAGCATTCTCTTCTATTAACGATGTTTTGGGATATTTTTCCAAAAAAGCATCATTGCAAGCTGTTGTAAATGTTGCAAAAATTAATATAAAAATAAAGTATTTGTATTTTTTCATCTTTTTGTAATTTTAGAAAGTTACATTTGCACCCAATGAAACGGTCTGGTAAAACGGATAATTCCAGCTGATACGCTCAGGGTCAATACCCTTCGGAAGCGTAGTAAATGTAGCCAAATTCTCAACTCCGACAAATACTTTTAATTGTTTGAGTTGAATTTTCTCAATGAATGGTTTTGGAAAGACATAGGATAAAGTTATGTTTTTCACCCTCAAATAAGCAGCATTTTGAAGGAACTTATCGGAATTACGGGTATTTGAACCCACATTTTGCATTTGTCCATATATTCGATAATATGTGGCATTAGGATTCTCAGGTACCATATAGTTGGGGTCTTTCGGATCTAAGCTCTTTGGCTTCCAATAATCAGTTTGATTGTAATACAATGGCTGGAAAACAGCATCAGAAGCACCTGACCCGGCAAAAGGGAACATGGCAGCGCCACCTACCCAGTGATCTCGCTTGCCCACACCTTGTAAGAGAATGCTCAAATCAAAGCCTTTATAGTTTACTCCAACGTTTGCACCAAACTGATAGCGAGAAGTTGAGTTTCCAATTACAGTTCTATCACCGGGGTTGGTTCTGGTATTGTCGCCAGCGTCAATCTGATTTTTACTATCATCGCTATCTGTTAAGTTCTTAAATTTAACATCACCGGGGCGCACATTCACTCCTTTGATTGAAGTTACTCCTTCTTTCAGTTTCCAAGTGGTCAAATCCTCAAAATCATCTTTTGTATAATAGCCATCAGCTTTGTATCCCCAAATTTCATTTAATTCGCGTCCAACGTACCAATCGCTTAGTAGCCCGGATTCATTTGCATATTTCGTAATATGAGAGCGATGATCATATATATTAAAACCAATATTATATCCAACATCACCAATATTATCTTTCCAATTTATGGCAAACTCCCATCCACGGGTACGCATATCTGCACCATTCTGTGCAGGAGCATTCGTTCCAACAACTGCCGGAAGCTCCACAACGCCTGCCGTGGTAAGCATTCCTTTTGTATCTCGTTGATACCAGTCATACGTACCACGTAATCGATAATTAAATAAACTAAAATCAAAACCGACATCAAATGTTTCTACTGTTTCCCATGTGAATGTTCGACTCACCAAGGCTGGTAATCCAATGGAAGTTACTTTTTTGCCGTTTTCAAGCCACACTTCATCTGTGCTATTGATATTCATTGACGGAGAATATTGATATGGATTAACTGCCTGGTTGCCAATCTGCCCCCATGAACCTCTCAACTTAAGCTCATTGAGCCACCCTTTTGTAGGGGTCATAAAGTCCTCATTCGCAATTTGCCAGCCGGCAGATAGAGATGGAAAAAATCCAAAACGATTTGTTTTAGGAAATTTTGATGAACCATCGTAGCGACTATTCATTTCCAACAGATACTTGTTTTTATAGTTGTAATTTAATCGGAAGAATCCACTTCGTATGGAGTATTCTCTATAATTTTCATCTAGTGTTTTCTGCCCGGTAGCATTCCCTAACGAAGGCACTGTAGATGATACTTGATCTTGCACTTCATTATGAATTAATTCATAAAAACTTGATTCTTGATTATAGCCCCCCATCGCTTTTAAATTATGTTCTCCGAACGACTTAGAATAGGTAGCATAAGCATTTATAGCATTGTAGTCGGTATAATAACGCTGACGAGTATATACATCGTTGCTCGGGGCAATGCTTGCAGCTCGTTGAATTGTTGTATGCTCCCATTTGTCAGTATAGTATGAATAATTGAAATCATCTTTATCAAACGTATATTCAAAGATGAGTTCTAAGTCATTGAGTGGTCTAAAGATTGACTTAGAAAATATACGTGGGTTATTTCTTATTTTATTACTAACATTTGCATACAACACAAGATTTCGAGGAGTAAAAAGCGGAAGTTCTTTTCCATTGAGAGTGAGTGATTCAGGAAAGAGCCCCTCAGGATAATAATTGATTAATCTCATAGTGTAAATATCGTTTCCTCTTCCTTGTGGCATCGTTTGTTTACTTTGTGCGTAACGTATATCAAGCTCTTGTGTGAACCAATCTGTCATATCCGCAGAAACAAAGCTACTGATGCTCATGCGACGATAAAAATCCTTATTGGTAATCAAAGGGCCATCTTCTGAGGTATAACCTGCCGACATTCTGTATCGAACCCGCTCCGTACCTCCTGATGTAGAAATATTATGCGTATTGTAAAATCCATTTGTCAATACGTTTTTAAAAAGATCTTTTTCGTTCAAATAATATGGTATCCCATCTTTATCAACAAATATTCCATCTCCAATTATTTTAAAATTTGAAGGATTTGTTTTATACTGCTCCACATATTCAGCCCACTTAGCCACATCTTGTCCATTAGCCCAATAGGTATTGCTTAAATCGGCATCTAAGTATGCTTTAAAATATTCACTTAAAGGAGCTTGCTCAGGTCGGTTTATAGATTTAGAAAAACCAAAGTTATTGTTATAATTTACTTGAAATAAAGCACCTTTATTGGGACGTTTGGTGGTTACCAATACAACACCATTTGCAGCTCGCGCACCATATATAGCCGATGATGCCGCATCCTTCAACACACTTACAGATTCAATATCCTCCGGATTGATCATATTTAAATCACCGGGCACATTATCAATCAACACCAATGGAGAGCCGCCATTCAATGATAAGGTTCCTCGTATGTTTATAGACTTTCCACTTTGTCCGGGCGAAGACGAACCCGAAATTGTTAATCCCGGTATAGAGCCTTGTAGGGCCGCATAGGCATTGCTTATGGGACGATCACCTAGGACTTCATCCATCTTTACAGCAGTAACAGCTCCCGTTAAATTGGCTTTTTTCTGCGTACCGTAACCAACAACCACAACCTCATCCAAGAGTTCGGTATCATCTTTCATCACAATGTTGATTGTTGTTCGTCCATCTACAGCAATCTCTTGTGGTTTCATCCCCACATAACTCACTAAAAGTATGGCATCTGACGGGACGTCTGAAATGGAATAATTTCCATCAAAATCGGTTGCCGCACCTTGTGTGGGGTTGTCTTTCACAACGACACTGGCTCCGATAATCGGTTCATTTTTTACATCCCTCACCGTTCCTTTCACGGTAATGGTTTGTGCAAAAACCGAAGACACAAAGAAGCATAACATTACTGGTAAAATGCCCCTTAACGTTAAAAAAAATGTTTTTTTCATTCTCTTTTGCATTTAAGTTAAGTTAATATTAAAAATAAAAAATTATATGTGTGACTATTCTATCCATAATCAAATAACATTTACCCGGTTTTTACAGATAAAATTCGTTAACATTGGCAAGACATGAGCATACAAAACTCCTCTTGACTTAACAAAACGACTATCATACAAGGTCGACATCCCTCCATGATTAACTTTGATTGGTTGATTTAAATATTTTTCTTCTGTTTGATAATCTCTTAACTTTACA
>JAEZZZ010000076.1 GCA_023418255.1 Bacteroidota bacterium | reverse complement strand
CCTCCTGAACCTTCACCTTTTTAATTGATGGGGCTTGGTTCTCTGAAATGAAAGCCTGAATCGCATTCAATCTGCCTTTCAGACAACTGATTATACAATTTTATAGTTTTATCGGACAGCAATGATTTTTGATAAATGTTAATCGCGAGAGGTTGCGACGACTCTACAAACAAACGTATATATTGAAGCGAAGTTAAGAACTGAAAAAGATAAAGCCGCCGTGTGGATAGATAGATACTTGCTAATGCTGACGAGATAGCATCATCTCACAGCGACAACAGATATTGAAACTATAATATGGCAAAACTATTTTTAGATTTCATCAGAACTCATTAATCAAAAGAGATGTGTCGTTTTTACCTTAAATCTACAATCTCGACGTCGGGATATTGAGCGGAATTGAACGAAAAATCGGCATCTGAAAAGTGAAGTTGCGACTCATACTTCTGGATATCAATAGTGGTTTTAACACCGTTTTTTAGTGTGAAGGTTACCTGTACAAGGCTGTTATCTTTTTTGTCGATGGCAACCCATATTTTTTTAAACTCAGTCTTGATATCCGTGGGATTTAAGCCAATCTGGTAGGTGTTTTTTCCATTAATTTGTTTTGAAAGAGGCGCATCCAAAACATATCCATCTTTATACATGCTTATCAGCGCAAGTGGACTGATGGTAGCAATCTCATCTTTGCTCGGATTACTGATACTGACCTCGTTGACATCACGTATCCATACCCATTGGGTGCTTCCATCAAACCAAACGTTCATGGTTGGTAACGAAACGTGAAATTTATTATTCTTTACAAGAGCGGTACCACGCTGAGCCTCATCGGCATATCCGTTTGACTCAACATTTTTCATTATAAACGAAACCTTTATGCCACTTGATTTCTCGTAGCTTTCGTAGACTTTGTTCAATATTTTTATGGCATCGCTGCTTGAACGCTGTGCCAACAATCCGTAAGAAACTGCGAAAAACAGTAGAAATGCCATATAAAAACGTATCTTTTTCATCTTTCTCATTTTGTTATGGTTTCGTTTTGGACATTTCAAGAGGGATATAGTTTAACGTGACTTCGATCTAAGCGATAGCCATTTCGTTGAGTATTCTAATTAATTATTTTTATTTTTATATTTAGCTCCGACTTTTCAGGCATTAGGTTGTAGGAAGGAAGTCACAAGAGAACTTTGAAAGTAAACATTTTTCATCGGTTACAACTTTTTTTAGCATTTTTCCGATTTCATTCGAAATTTGTCATGTTATTTTATGCCTTGAATCATCTTTTTCTTGACAATTTCTCTTTTTATTGATTGTTGTCCGATAAAACTCGGTTAATTAATTAATCTGTTTGTATATCAGTGAAAAGCAGAACTGTTTTTTTATATCCTTTTAAAAAAGTAAGCCCTGTCAGTCGAATAAGTTTTTCTGTTGCAATTTTTGCTGGTCACGGAACGAATCTTTCTCCGAATTTTCCAAAAAACGCGTTAAATACAGATAATTGAACAGTTGTATCTGGCAAAAATCACGAAATTTGAGAAAGACCAGAGCGTTTAACTGTTTTTGAACCACTGTTAAGAGCAAGTCTTCTATCAAGATATAGCATATCTGTTTTTGGATAGCATTCTCATTGTCGCAAAAACGTTTAAAAGATACGTAATCGTTATATCCTTTGTTAAACACATACATGGTGTTCGCGTCGAATTTCAGCTTGCCAAGTAGATAGTGGTCGTTGTTTGCCGCAGGGTGAACCAAACCATCCTTGGCACAAGCTGATCAATATTTATAACCGTATGTATCTTTATTCCACCTTCACGCCTACCTCTTATGGGACTCCTGCGCACGCATTTCAAAATGTCTTGAAACAGGCTGATATCCGTACTGTCAAGAAGCCATATTTGTTTATTTATAAAGTGCTTAATTCAGCTATCTGAAAACGGATTGTCAAAAAAAGTGTATTTTTACTCATTGTATTTTTTGAGTTATGGTGAACACAAAGCTACGAAAAAAGTGTATGGGATGAAAATCTGTTTTGTCTCTACACTTTCTCTTATTTTTTATCGAACAATAGCGATTCTGTTTTATAATCACAGTCTACAGATTGAATTGAACAATCTTTTTTATCTCATTTCAAATTAACCTCTCAGTCCTCCTCATAAGTTTGATACAAAAAGTCGTTATATGGAAAACGTTGTACGTGGATTTCTTTCACTTTTTCGTAGAGCAATGATTTCAGGTCGTCAATATTGGTCTTTTCTTTTGCAGAAATAAAGATGCAGTTCTCTTTCAACTTGCTCATCCACGAACGTTTCAACTCTTCCAAAGAAATATTTTCACGATTTTTTGGTGTTAAATCGTCTTCATCTTTTTCCACATAAGTAAACGCGTCCACTTTATTGAAAACAATAATGGTGGGTTTTTCGGACTTATCGATGTCGTGCAATGTCTTTTCCACCACTTCTATCTGTTCTTCAAAAGCGGGATGCGCAATGTCAACCACGTGCAGCAATATGTCCGCTTCACGGACTTCGTCTAGGGTCGATTTAAATGATTCAACCAAATTGGTTGGCAGTTTTCGAATAAATCCCACGGTATCTGTCAATAAGAAAGGTAGATTCTCTATCGTGACTTTTCGTACCGTGGTGTCAAGCGTGGCAAAAAGTTTGTTTTCGGCAAAAATGTCCGATTTGCTCAACAGGTTCATCAGTGTAGATTTGCCCACGTTGGTATAGCCCACCAGTGCTACGCGCACCAATTTACCCCTATTTTTGCGTTGTACTGTCTTTTGCTTATCAATGTCAACAAGCTGCTTTTTAAGATACGATATTTTGTCGAGAATAATGCGCCGGTCTGTTTCCAACTGCGTTTCCCCGGGTCCGCGCATCACTACGCCGCCGCCACCGCGTTGTCGTTCCAAATGTGTCCACATACGCGTCAGCCGTGGAAGAAGGTATTGATATTGTGCCAATTCCACTTGTACTTTGGCGTGTGCTGTTTTTGCACGCATGGCAAAAATATCGAGAATCAAGCTCGTTCTATCTAAAATACGTATTTTCAGTTCTTTCTCGATGTTGCGAATCTGTTTTGCCGACAGCTCGTCGTCGAAAATTGCTACGCCCACGGCGTTTTCGCTCTCTTCGTCCTCTTCTTTCGGATTGATAAATTCTTTTATCTCTTGCAGTTTGCCTTTTCCGACAAATGTTACCGAGTTTGGCACATCCAACCGTTGCGTGAAACGTGCGACGGAAACAAGCCCGGCAGTGTCTGCCAAGAAGTCCAGTTCATCTAAATATTCATTCACTTGACGCTCGTCTTGTTCGGGCGTGATAAGCCCGACCAAAACGGCTTTTCTTGTTTTTATGTCGGAAACAATAAAGTCTTTCATTCTGTCTGTTTATATAGAGATTCTGTCTTTGGAAAACAGGTGGATTAAAACCAAAATCCGATGCCTGCCATAAATGATACGTGCGAAAAATCTTTTACAAATTGATAACTCAACTCAAAATTGGCACGCACGCGATAACGAATATCGTGTTGAATGCCCACACCAAGGCATGCCCCAAAACGGTTTGAAGGGACTTTAACACTTTCGCCATCCGTGCGTCCCTCTTTTGGCTGTTCGCGATATGTAAACGATAAACCTGCCAGTGGATACAACGATGCCGTTACCGACACGGGCACAATATAGTGTAGATTGGCCTCTGCTTCCCAATGTTGATTTTTCTTTTGGGAGTAATATGTAAACGCGGGTGCAACGCGCAAATTGTTCGAGGTGTAATAGTGCAGATGAATACCCGCACCCACATCATTTTCGATGGCATTATATTTGGCGTGTCCGCCCATGCCAAGCGTGCCTTCAAATTGAGCAAATGCACTCAATGTTATAATTGTCATTCCCAAAGCAATCAATATTTTTCTCATCTTATGCGCAATGATTTAGAAAGACAAATGTACATAAAAAAATCGTTGAAATGGAATGGCTTGGATAAAATAGCTATTTTTTTTGCTCTTTCTCGCCACTCAAAACCGGAAGATGCCAGTGATATTTTACCGCTAGAACACGAATTAAAATCACAATTCCCGCCGTTGTCAGTTCGATCACAATGATATGTACGCCCCACGCGTTTAAAGCCGTAAAAACAATTCCGCCGAAAATACAGGCAAGTGCATATATGTCGCGGCGAAAAATCAGCGGAATTTCATTGATGAACACATCGCGCAGCACACCTCCCACCGAGCCGGTGATCATCCCCATAGTGATGGCGACCCATGGTGCAAAGCCCAGGTTGAGTGTTTTTTCGACACCCACCACAACAAACAGAGCAAGACCGATGCTGTCAAACACAAAAATGGTGTTGTTTAAGTGCACCAGCTCATTATGAAAAATAATAACAAACAGAAGAGCCAAGAGGGTTGTCCACAAATAGAACGAGTTTTGCATCCAGAAAGGTGTCTGGTTAATAAAAAGATCACGCAATGTCCCACCGCCAATCGCCGTTATGAATCCAACGGTGAAAGCGCCAAACAGATCAAATTTTTTCGCGGATGCCAATCGAATGCCACTAATGGCAAATGCGAATGTGCCGAGAAATTCAATAATGTCGAAAAACTGTATGCTGCCGAGAAAATTATTCATAGCGAAATAATTGGATATTTATTAATAAATTGACTCAAAAGATGGATGTGCTGTTTTCCTTAAGCCGGTTGCTATAACTAAAACATCTATCCGGAACAGAGTAAAAAAGGCTTAAAAAACACACAAAATCACATGATAGTGCCACTCCCAATGCAAAGCCGTGAATCGGCGTCATAAACAACGCCAAATTGTCCTGCGGCAATTCCTTGCACATTCTCTTCGGATTGAATATGGTAAATATCCCCTATTTTCGAAATCTTTCCTTTGGTAAATTCCGGTGTATGGCGAATTTTAAATCGAATCTCTTTTTCGCCATCAAAATCGCCCCATATATTGCGAGTAATAAAAGAAAAGCCCTGCAAATCAATTGTTTTTCCAAATTGATGCTTTGTGTCGTATCCTTTAGAAACATATATGATATTGCGATGAATATCTTTTTTTATAACAAACCATGGACCGCCCGCCAACCCCAAGCCTTTGCGCTGCCCAATGGTGTGAAACCAAAACCCACGATGTTTGCCCAAAATATTCCCGGTTTCCAATTCTACAATCAACCCCTCTTTTTCGCCAAGATAACGTTTGATGAAATCGTTGTAATTGATTTTTCCTAAAAAGCAAATGCCTTGACTGTCTTTTCGCCGCGCAGAGGGAAGCCTCTCACACATAGCTATTTCTCGCACTTCTGATTTTAGCAAATGCCCAATCGGAAACATCAGTTTTGAAACTTGCCTATACGAAAGCTGTCCAAGGAAATAGGTTTGGTCTTTCACTTGATCTTTTGCCGTAGAAAGCCATATTTCATTATTGAACTCTGTAGTTGTAGCATAATGTCCCGTAGCAATTTTGTCAAATCGATGTCCCCATTTCTCTTCAAAGCATCCAAATTTTATAAGCTTGTTGCACATCATATCCGGATTGGGTGTTTGTCCACGTTTAACCGAATCAATGGTGTATTTTACCACATTTTCCCAATATTCATCGTGTAGCGACACAATTTCAAACGGACAACCATATTTTTTTGCGATATAAGATACAATTTCCGTATCTTCCTCAAAAGGGCAATCGATATAGCCCGCCTCATCTTCCATTCCAATTTTGATGTAGAAGATTGAAGGGGTATAACCCATCTCTTTAAGCTGATGAACCACTACCGAGCTATCGACGCCGCCTGAAACCAACGCTGCTATCTCCATCTTTTTAAAATTTTCAGGACAAAGGTACAAATAAGAATTCATTTCTTAAAGCAATAATGAACGAGATAGAGATATTGTCTTTTTGTATTTAAACCTCTGACCACCATGCTCTATCGCTTCTATATCTCTACTTACTCCATCTGTTATAATTGTGATATTTCGCTGATAACATGAGCATTACTCTTCCCGTTTTATGCTTTAAGACCTCCTTTTTCTATACAAACATCAAAAATATTCATAAAATGCTTTTAAGTTGGCATAATAATCGTATCTTTACAACTTGATATTTACAGAAAGTGGAGATAAATAATTCATTGCCCTATATACCAACGACACATAAATAAAACAGGCAATGACGCTGGCATTCCGAAACATATTTTCGGCAAAAGAAAAAAAGAAAAAAACTATATAAATGACGTACAAATGGAATTATCAATCCCTTACAAACCACCTAAAAAAGAAAAAAGATGAATTAGCGAAAAAGTTGAACATACATCCCATTGTCGCCGAATTGCTTATTCAGCGAGGATTTGATGAAGAGATCGTGGCGGAACCATTTTTGAATCCTCAACTATCTGATTTGCACAACCCTTTCTTGATGCCCGACATGCATAAAGCGGTGAGGCGTATTGAAGAAGCCATTGGGAATAAAGAGCGAATTCTGGTTTATGGCGATTACGATGTGGATGGGACCACCGCCGTTTCATTGGTGTATAAATTTTTTCGGAAGATTACAAGTAATATCGACTATTACATCCCTGATAGGTGCGAAGAGGGATATGGCATTTCGTTTCAAGGAATCGATTATGCTTTAGAAAGTGACGTTAAGCTCATTATTTCTGTTGACTGTGGCATCAAAGCTATTTCCAAAGTGGCTTACGCCAAGGAAAAGGGCATTGATTTTATCATCTGCGACCATCACAAGCCGGACGAGATATTGCCAGACGCAGTTGCCGTAATCGACGCTAAACGTGTTGACTCAGCATACCCTTACGATGAACTTTCGGCCTGTGGCGTTGGATTTAAGCTGGTGCAAGCGTTTTCAAAAGCCAATAACATGCCCTTTTCCGACATTGAACCCTTGCTTGATTTAGTAGCGGTTAGCATTGCTTCGGATATCGTTCCCATTACCGGGGAGAATCGGGTGATGATGTTTTACGGACTAAAACAGCTTAATTCAAATCCCAGCTTCGGTTTGCGAGGAATTATCGAAATTTGTGGTTTGACGAGAAAAAAAATCACCGTGAGCGATATCGTGTTCAAGATAGGCCCACGTATCAATGCTTCAGGGCGAATGATGAACGGCAAAGAGGCGGTTGAGTTAATGACAGCCACCGATTTAGCTACAGCGCGATTGAAAAGCGAGGAGATTGACAAGTATAACGACGACCGTCGCGAATTGGACAAAAAAATCACCGAAGAGGCAACACAGCGCATCAACAAAAAAAATCTAAAAGAACAAAAGAGCATCGTTCTCTACCATGAGACATGGCACAAAGGCATCATCGGAATTGTGGCTTCGCGTCTGTCAGAACGCTTTTCGCGCCCAGTGATTGTGCTTACAAAATCCAACGGATTGGTGTCGGGGTCGGCTCGTTCTATTGCCGGTTTTGATGTTTACAAGGCCATCGAATCATGTAAAGATGTGTTGGAAAACTTTGGCGGACACACGTATGCCGTTGGATTAACACTACGTGAAGAAAATTTGCCTGAATTTGCGGAGCGCTTCAACGCCCTGTCGTTTGATGAAATTGAACCGAAAATGATTCTTCCGCATATCGGGATTGATGCTGAAATAACGCTGAACGAAATCACGGAACAGTTTGTGAGTGACCTGTTGCGATTGAGCCCTTTTGGTCCCGAAAACGACAACCCTATATTTATCACACGCAATGTGCGTGATGCCGGAGGGAGCAGGTTGGTGGGAAAAGAATCACATCATATCAAGCTCGATTTAATTGATGACACCAACAAAGACGCTAAATTTCCGCTTCGCGGAATTGCTCTTTATCAAGGAGATAAATTCCCTTTGATTAAAGGGGATAAGCCTGTAACCATCTGCTATACGGTTGAAAGAAACACACACGGCAGAAACTCATTCATTCAATTGATGGTGAGGGATATTCAAGCGGAGCATTAAAAGCAATAGAGGGAAAGCGTATGCAATCCGCGTTGTTTCATGACATATTAAAAGAATATTGGGGATACGACTCATTTCGTCCGTTACAGGAAGAAATCATACAATCCGTTTGGGAGCGTAAAGACACGCTGGGATTGATGCCCACAGGCGGCGGAAAGTCATTGACCTTTCAGGTGCCGACGATGGCAATGGAGGGTCTGTGTTTAGTGGTTACGCCACTTATTGCGCTGATGAAAGACCAGGTAGACAACCTCAAAGAGCGTGGCATAAAAGCAGCTGCAGTCTATTCCGGCATGTCGTACGACGAAATTACGGCGACGCTTGATAATTGCATTTATGGAGACTATAAGTTTCTTTATGTTTCACCCGAACGCCTATCTTCCGATATTTTTATTGCAAAAATGCAAGCCATGAACATTTCGCTGTTGGTGGTGGACGAATCACATTGCATCTCTCAATGGGGATATGATTTTCGCCCCTCTTATCTGAAAATTGCCGAGATTAGAGAGCAACTTCCCGATGTTCCTGTATTGGCACTTACAGCCACAGCCACAAACGATGTGGCAAAAGATATTCAGGACAAACTTCATTTCGAAGAACCTCATGTTTTACGCAAGAGTTTTTGGCGCGACAATCTTGCTTATATTGTGCGCGTAGCAGATAATAAAGAGGCGGAACTCGAACACATCGTATCTTCCGTTGCCGGAACGGCAATTGTTTATGTGCGAAGTCGAAAAGAAACGCGCGAAGTGGCAAATGCGTTGCAGAGAGCCAATATCTCTGCGGATTTTTTTCATGCCGGTTTACGGCACGATGAGAAAACAAAAAAACAAAACGCCTGGAAGCAAGACCAATGTCGTGTAATGGTTGCCACAAACGCTTTTGGCATGGGCATAGACAAACCCGATGTGCGCCTTGTGATACATTTGGACCTGCCCAATTCCATTGAGGAGTATTATCAGGAAGCGGGACGTGCCGGACGCGATGGCAAGCGCGCCTATGCCGTAATCCTATATACAAAGCGTGATAGCGCAAAACTAAAAAAACGCGTATCCGACTCTTTCCCGAAGCGGGATTTTATTATACGCGTTTACGACGCGTTGTGCAACTATTATCAAGTAGCACTGGGAAGTGGCTTAAACAATATGTTTGACTTCAACCTTCACGATTTTTGTACGCCATTTGGTTTGCCGTTTCTTCCTACGCACCATGCGCTAAAAATCTTAGAACTCGCAGGATATATTGAATACACCGAAGAGATTGAAAGCCGTTCGCGAATTCGTTTTCTTGTCTTACGTGACGACTTATACTCTTCGCGACTCAGCAAAGATTACGACGAACTTATACATGCCATACTAAGAAACTATACCGGCGTTTTTTCGGACAACGTATATATTGATGAATCCCTGTTGGCAAACCGATTGCAGAAGAGTCGAGAACAGGTTTATGAAATGCTTATTCAGCTGGCAAAGTTGGGCTATATAAGCTACATCCCGCAGAAAAAAACGCCGTTCATTGTGTTTACTTCTTCGCGCGAAGAGTTGAATTACATAACCATTCCAAAAACGGTGTACCAAGAACGTAAAAAACGTTTTGAGAAACGCATCAATGCCATGATTGAGTATGTTGAACAAAATCATGTATGCCGAAGCCGCATCTTACTCTCTTATTTTGATGAAAAAAAAAGCGAAAACTGTCACATGTGCGATGTTTGTCTTCAAAAAAATGAAACAGGACTCACCAATGCGCGGTTTCGTGAAATTTGGACAGCTATAGAACTCTATTTGCAAAAAAAATCATCCGTTCGCCTATTGCCTCTTGTAGAAGCTCTTACAGAATATGACAGTGAGGATATCGTGAAAGTTGTTCGTTTTCAAGTAGATGAAAAAGAGTTATCCCTCAGAGATGATTGGCTTTCGTTGAAGCATAAAAAAAACGCACCCTAAGGCGCGTCTTTGTCGTGACTCCGACAGGATTCAAACCTGTAACCTTCTGATCCGTAGTCAGATGCTCTATTCAGTTGAGCCACGGAGCCTTTCACATTACTGTTTTGTGCCTGCAAAGATAAATCATTTTTGTGAAACAGACAAACAAAACGGCAATTTTGCCGATAAAATTTTCTTTTTTTGTCGAATTTACTAACGGAGCTTAAAAACACCATTCTTTCCGATAATTTCCAATATACTCTCTTCAAACAGTCAATATTTTTGTTACCTTTGCTGGTAGAAATTATTGTCAATCTCATTAATACAAAAAAAACGATGGAATACAGAATTGAAAAAGACACCATGGGGGAAGTAAAAGTCCCAGCAGACAAAATTTGGGGTGCGCAAACAGAGCGCTCACGAAACAACTTTAAAATCGGCGCGCCGGCATCCATGCCAAAAGAAATTATTTATGGTTTTGCATACCTGAAAAAAGGTGCGGCCTATGCCAACTGCGAACTAGGTGTGTTGCCACAAGAAAAACGGGATTTAATCGCTCGCGTGTGCGATGAAATTTTGGAAGGAAAGTTGGACGATCAATTCCCGCTGGTAATTTGGCAAACCGGATCGGGAACACAAAGCAATATGAACGTGAACGAAGTGATTGCCAACCGGGCTCATCAACTTGCCGGAAAGAAAATCGGCGAAGGCGAAAAAACACTTCAACCCAACGACGATGTCAATAAATCACAATCATCAAACGATACCTTCCCTACGGGAATGCACATCGCATGCTACAAAAAACTGCACGATGTAACCCTCCCCGGATTGCGTCAATTGCACAAAGCGTTGGCGAAAAAAGCGGAAGAGATGACAGATGTGGTAAAAATCGGTCGCACACACTTTATGGATGCCACACCGCTCACGCTCGGACAAGAATTTAGCGGCTACGCCGCTCAATTGGAACATGGCATCAAAGCGCTGGAAAACACCTTGCCACACTTGGCAGAGTTGGCGCTTGGCGGCACTGCCGTAGGTACGGGATTGAACACGCCCAAAAATTATGATGTAACCGTGGCAAAACATATTGCCGAGTTTACAGGTCTTCCTTTTGTGACGGCAAAAAATAAATTTGAAGCTTTGGCGGCACACGATGCCATCGTGGAATCGCACGGCGCGTTGAAACAACTGGCGGTGTCAATCAACAAAATCGCCAACGACATGCGTATGCTTGCATCAGGACCGCGCAGTGGCATAGGTGAAATCATTATTCCTGCAAACGAACCCGGTTCGTCCATCATGCCCGGAAAAGTAAATCCCACGCAAGTGGAAGCCATCACAATGGTTTGCTCACAAGTGATTGGCAACGACATGGCTATCGCCGTAGGTGGCATGCAAGGTCAATTTGAATTGAACGTATTTAAACCGGTAATGGCTGCCAATTTCTTACAAAGCGCGCAATTACTGGGTGACGCGTGCGTATCGTTCGATATCCATTGCGTCTCTGGCATTGAGCCCAATAAACCGCGCATTAAAGAATTGTTGAACAATTCACTGATGCTGGTAACGGCATTGAATACCAAAATCGGTTATTACAAAGCCGCCGAAATTGCCAATGCCGCTCACAAAAACGGCACGACACTAAAAGAAGAAGCGGTGCGGTTGGGATATGTGTCCGCTGAAGATTTCGACAAATGGGTGCGTCCTGAAGATATGACAAAATCAATGGATTAGATTTCAATAGCTCGATTAACAGACGAGTGTCTGTTTTGTAACCTGCGCCAACCTCTGAAATGCAGACATACATTTCAGGGGTTTTTTTACTGCACAAGGCTTCGGGTGGTTCTGAAATGTATTCATATTAATTTTTTGAACTTGTTAATATAGTATAGATTTATTTTTTTTAAAAACCTAAGTTCAAGTTAATAATGCAACATCGAAATGTATATGAGAATGGAAAGGGTAAGAATAAATATTATTAAAGAGATTATTCCTAAAGGGAAACTAGTACAAATCAAGAAAGAAACTTATACGGTTGAAAGTTACAATAGTCTGATTAGACATTTTTCAGCTCGTTTCAGAAGAAAAACAAAGTGTTATACAAAAAGTATCGAAATGATGGAGTTATCATTAAAGCTGTTGATGCCAAAAAGAAACAAAACAGCATCTATACAAATTTACTAACTCCATACTTATATATTTGTATGTCTTTTATGAATAACAAATCAAATTATGCAACAAGTAAAATTCAAACCCACACGCTTTTTAGACGGACGAAAAAGCAACTCATCACTCGAATTTAACAAAACCTATAACGGAGCATATAATGCCAAAAACGACTCCGTATATTATCAAGACGGATTAGATCAATGGGTATTCTATCCGGGAGAAACGTTCGAAGTTATTAATACAGAAAGAGCCTCATAATACGAGGCTCTTTTTTATCTTGTGTAAATTAAAATAAATATCCAATCGACAAAGTAACGCTTCTGAAGTTAATATTGCCTGCCGTTTTATACTGTGCGAGCGGATAACCCGTGCTGATTTGGGACGCCAGCGACAGTCTTAGATGTTTTGTAACATCCAAATCTGCTCCTATAACGATACCGATATTCGGACGTTGGAATGCGTCAAAAGAATATTGGGCATCTTGCGCCGGCATTTTTCCTTGGGTAACTTCAAACGGGTTTACACGCAATTCGTTGGCGGTATCGTCTGTTTTTAGGTTGTCGGAAGTAATAATTCCGTGTCCGCCAATTCCGTATGCGCCATACATTCCCACTCTCGGTGTTACGACCAAATCATTTCCCAAATCGAAAGCATATCCCACCGAAAGCGGAAGTTCAAGGTAATGCAGATGAAATTCGTAACGGTTGATTATGCCGTTCCATTGTTCCTTTTCGGAATTGTCTAATGTGGCGCCTTTGTTCACATAATTGAGTTCACCGTGTAGTACAAGTCCGTTTTGCAGTTTGTATTCCCCAACCAATTACACCAGTTGAATACGAGAGATGACCGGTTTGTTTTGATTTAGAGGTTACTCCGGAAAATCCCGCGCCAATATGTACACCTGTTCTTAACTGACCAAAAGCCGTACTGCACACAATCATCATTAACACGAGTGCCAATAATTTTGTCTTCATAATAGAGTTGTTTTAATAAGGCTGCACCAACGTATAATTTATGCAGCCATTTATATATTTTTTAATAAATTGTTTTTCCTACTTTGAATGGAAGTGTCCAATATACTCCATCACTTGTGTATTCTTGCCAAATATTATTTTCATAATTATTTGCATTGTTGTCCGATAAAACTCGGTTAATCGACCAATCTATTTGTATGTTATTGATAAACAGATGTTAAATTTCGCATATCTTCATATTAAAAAAGCAAGCCCTGCCTGTCGAATAAGTTTTGCTGTTCCAATTTTTGCTGATTGCGGAGCCAATCTTTCTCCGGATTTTCTAAAAAACGCATTAAATGAAGGTATTTAAACAGATGAATCCTGCAAAAACTAACCAAATTGGAGAAAGACCAAGAGCGTTTTAACTGTTTTTGAACCACCGTTAAAAGTAAATTCACTATCAGGGCGCAATATATTTGTATTTTTATGGCATTTTCATTGTCGCCAAGAAAATATTTCAACGGGAAATTCTGTTTTAACTGTTTAAAGAGCAATTCTATCAGCCAACGCAATTTATAGATGGCAGCTATAAAATCGGGACGCGTTTCAAACAAATTTGGTTAGAAACTCAAACTTGCGTTTATTTGCATCCGAAAGGGTTCTGCGGTACGGAGAGCTGTCTAATTGAAAATGTTTTTTCCCGATAATACAAACATTGCTCCGGAAAAATTCGGCAAATATATGGCCTTGGCAAATACGCCAAAGAGCATACTTATCAAATGGTCTTTAGTTGTGAACTTCTTTATGTAGCGGTCGGCATTGTGTTTAATGCCGTTTCGGGTAATAGTAGAGTTAGCAATCGAATAAATTAGCTGTTCGAAAACAGATTGTCCGAAAAAATGTGTATTTTTACTCATTGTAGTATTGAGTTGTTGTGAACACAAAACTACTAAAAAAGTGTAAGGGATGAAAATTTATTTTTGTTCCTGCACTTTGGATTATTTTTTATCGGACAATAGTGATTTTAATGATAAATAAAAACTTATGATGACGTTTTTTTTATAGAAAAACAAGCGCTGATTTGATTATTAGGATTCAGCTCCCTATGGTTAAGTTTTTAAGAATCCCAAATACGATCAATTTGGAATGCTTACGTACCTCCACATCAGACTTCGTCACTACTGCCCCAGCTAAAAACGATATTCAGAGATTGGATGGATAAACTTTCCACCGCTAAATCGGAGAGCAACATAGTAATTAACGGAGTTACCACCAATAAAAAATGTAGGGTTATCACTTTATACAAAGCGATGCAAACCGCAGGACGGATAAACAAACGACCGCAAAACTACTTATTGACAACGGAACCTGCGCTACATATCGAAGAGTTTATAAGAGTTGTCATTATGACGCACACATCGGCTTCGTCCCTACTCTCCCACTAAAACACACTAAAATTCAAAGTAGTGAACAAAAATCAAAAAAGCCCCGAACACTTCTGTTCGAGGCTTTCTGTTGTAAAAGATGGCGGTTACCTACTCTCCCACATGTTCTGCAGTACCATCGGCGCCATTGGGCTTAACTTCTCTGTTCGGAATGGGAAGA
>JAEZZZ010000004.1 GCA_023418255.1 Bacteroidota bacterium | reverse complement strand
CACGATACGCTTTAAACTTTTGTTTGCAGCTTTCCTCATCGGGAAATTCTGAGATAAAATCAATCAGGTTCATAGAAATATTTTTTTGCAAAGATAATCATTTTAGGGAAATATACGGACATTCATTAACGTTTTATGTCTTTGTGAGCCACTAAAAATAGATGTTTCACTAAATAAAAATAAAAAATCGAAGACAAATTCAAATATCATAAATTATCATCACGCTGCTGATCGTCATAAATTGCGGCGATAAAAAAGAAAATGCACAACTCGAACTTGGCATTTGACTTAATTTCTTTGGAATCAGAAAACCAAACGGAAAAGTGAAATCGTTCGTGCAACGTTTATATCAAGCCCAAGAGTATTCCGGCAACATCGAAAAAGGTGAGCTTGAAATGAATATTGAGAGCGAAAACACCAATATGCGAAAAAGATATGACAAAAAGGGGAATTGTAAAAAAAAAGAATTACTTACAAAGATGAAAAACCATTGTTTGTTTCGGAACGATATTATGAATATTACCATTAATTCATTGTCAACAAGTGATGTCATTATGGCTAACCATAAGTTTTTTTACTTGTCTGCGTAAGAAGTGAAAATTATCATGTATATTTGCACTCTTATCAGACGTCGCCGTCTTATGTCGGCTGAATAGAGATACTGAAAGATTAAAATTTTCATATGGACGCGTTCTTATCCGACTTGGCACATCATTTCACATTTCCGGTTACGAATCCGGTGCTGATTTTCGCCATTTTACTGTTGATTATTCTACTAGCGCCGGTATTACTAAAAAAAATGCATGCTCCGGGAATCATTGGGCTAATTGTCGCCGGTATCATCATTGGCGAGTTTGGGCTCAACATCATCGCCAACAATGAAGCCATGCGAATGTTTTCCACCATCGGGCTGATGTATATCATGTTTACAGCGGGATTGGAATTGGATTTCAACGAGTTTAAAATCAATCAACAAAAAAGCTTGATGTTTGGCGGGCTCACCTTCATTTTTCCGTTGCTGATTGGCTATCCAGTATGCCACTATCTGTTGGGCTATTCGTCTGTAGCGAGTTTTCTTACAGCAAGTATGTTTTCTACTCATACATTGGTTTCATATCCGATTGTCAGCCGCATGGGTGTATCAAAAAATCAGGCGGTGGCGATTACGGTGGGCGGCACGATTTTTACCGATGCAGCGGTACTGATTATTTTGGCAATTATCACTACATCAGGCAATGAAGGCGGTTTATCGACAGTGTTTTGGATTAAGTTGATAGTTTCGCTTCTTATTTTTTCGATGATTGTTTTCTTGCTCATCCCGAAGTTGGCAAAATGGTTTTTTCAAAAGGTGGAAGACGATAAATACTCACACTATGTCTTGGTGCTTTTCATTCTTTTCTTATGTGGATTTTTAGCTCAGTTGGGCGGTCTTGAACCCATTATTGGCGCTTTTGCCGGGGGATTGGCGTTGAATAAACTTATACCGCATTCATCGGTATTAATGAATCGAATTGATTTTTTCGGCAATTCACTATTTATCCCTATTTTTCTTATATCCGTAGGAATGGTCGTTAATTTGAGAGTTGTGTTTAATGGATGGAATACTATTTATATTGCTGCTGTACTGTCTGCTGTGGCCATTGTCGGCAAATATGTAGCGGCATTTTTCACACAAAAAGCGTTCCGATACTCAAACGCACAGCGAAATATCATTTTTGGATTGAGTAGTGCGCACGCCGCGGCAACACTAGCCGTTATTATTATCGGGTATCAAACAGGAATTTTGGATGAATATATTCTGAACGGCACCATCATTCTTATTTTGGTAACGTGTGTCGTCTCTTCGTTTACTACACAAAAAGCATCGCGACAAATTGCTGTTCAAGAAAGCCGCGAGACTTTCACTCCTTCATCGTTAGGACATTTTGCGCAAGAAAAAATACTTTTGCCGATAGCCAATCCGTTGAGTATCGGATACTTGGTTGATTTTGCGTCGTTGATAAAAGATAATGAATCGGAAAATTCCATTTCGTTGCTTGGCGTCATGCCCAATAATGTGGAGGCTGAAAAGAATATCATTCAATTTAGGAAAGAGTTGGAAGATCATGTCAATACGGCTGCCGCTGCAGAACAGAAAGTGGATATCATTACTACCATCGACCACAATGTGCCAAACGGTATTGTGCGCACGGCACGCGAAACGATGTCAGATATCGTGATTATGGGCTGGCCGGGAAAAACGGGATTGATTGAGCGATTTTTTGGCGATATTGTGAATGTAACGACAAAGCGAATGGACAAAAATCTGTTCATATGCCGCATTGAACAGGCATTGATGAAGAACAATCGTATTGTTGTTTTTTCGCCACCGATGGCTGAACGCGAATATGGTTTCGCGCTGTGGATAAGGAAGATTATCAAGCTTGCGCAGGAGTTGTCGGTTCCTATTCTACATGTAGGACATCCCGATACACAGGATCTGCTTTCTGCACAGAAATCCACCAAAAATATGTTTACATTCCAACCCTTTACAGAGTGGACGCTTCCGCTGCAATGCAGCAACTTTATCAAACCCGAAGATTTAGTTGTAGTGGTTTCGGCTCATCCGGGATCAATTTCCTATATGTCAGCGTTGGATGCTGTCCCCATGCGAATGGAGGAACAATTCCCGAATCACAACCGTATAATTATCTATCCCCAACAGCGAACACCTGAACATATGCTGGCAAAAGAACATTCTATTTTTATTCCGATAAAACGATAACAATCCTATAACATGAGTGTGAGACAAAAAACATATCGCTTCTTTATTTATGTTTGTATGGCTACATTATTGGCTTCGTGTGCTTCTAAGTCAAAATTAACACGCATTGCCGATTCTACTCCCAAAAGAGAGTTTCGCGGGGCATGGATTCATACGGTGGGACAAATGCACTATCAAAAGATGAATAGTGCGGCCATGAAGCACTATTTTCAAGAGATGGTGCAAAAGTTAGACGAAGCCGGAATTAATGCTGTAATTTTCCAAGTGCGACCGGAAGCTGACGCTTTTTATAAATCATCGTTTGAACCGTGGAGTCGTTTCCTTACCGGACAGCAAGGACAAGCCCCCGACGACCTATCGTTTGACCCCCTCGAGTTTCTTGTCCAAGAGTGCCACAAACGAGGCATGGAACTCCACGCATGGCTAAATCCTTATCGTGTGAAGTCAGACATTAATAGCCAATTATCGCCAAATCACATTTACTACAAAAATCCCCATCGCTTTCTGCGATATGGGAATCAGCTTTTTTTCGATCCGGCATTGCCTGAAAACCGCAGTTTTATCTGCAACGTGGTGCGCGATATTGTGTCGCGATACGATGTGGATGCCATCCATATGGACGACTATTTTTATCCCTATCCGATTGCCGGAGAATCTTTCCCCGACGATAAAAGCTTCGCTACGTATGCTCACACGCAGGGGTTTTCTCGTAATCAGCGTGGTGACTGGCGTCGCAACAACGTGAATTTGTTAATTCAGGAAATCAAATATACCATTGCCGTCACCAAACCGTGGGTGCGTTTCGGGATCAGCCCGTTTGGTATTTATCGCAATAAGCAGAGCACCCCCGATGGTACGGGCAGCAATACCAATGGACTGCAAAACTATGATGACCTATATGCCGACATTAAATTATGGGTACAAAAAGGGTGGATAGATTACAATTTACCTCAACTCTATTGGAAAATAGGACACAAAGTTGCCGACTACACAACTCTTCTGCACTGGTGGAATGCAAACAACTTCAAACAACCTCTCTACATCGGACAGAACTTGAAACAGGCAATTGATGAACATCAGCTTGACACAAAAATACGTCAATCACGCGAAATGGCATTCGTTAGTGGCAATTGCTTTTGGTATGGATATCTGATTTTGAATAATTACAAAAAATCGGCAGAAATTCTTGCCAACAAAACGCACCGAGCAAAAGCACTTATCCCGCCTTACACACACATGCATAAGAAACGTCCAAAGTCGATAAAGAAACTGTCGGAAGAGTTCACACCCGATATGCACTTTATTCAGTGGGAACACCAAAAACAACCATATAATCCTATTGCTGCACAACGTTTTGTTGTTTATCGCTTTCGAAGAGGTGAAGCTGTAAACACCAATCGATCCGAAAATATAGTGTGCGTAACACCGGATAATTTTTTCAAGCTGGAATATGAGGGAGGCAAAAATGCATATACCTACGTTGTAACCGCATTGGATGCCTTTTGGAACGAATCAAAACCAAAAAAAATAAAAATAAAACAATAAAACAACCATCAAGGAGGGCATTCAGTGCATCTTGAAAAAAATATTACACAATGAAAAAAAAACTGCAATTCCCCATGATTGCCAAAACAATGGCAGAATTAGAGGATGTGCTCGCAGAAGAATTAATTGCTTTGGGTGCCAATGATGTTGAAATAGGTACGCGAATGGTATCTTTTTCCGGCGACAAAAAGCTGATGTACGAAGCCAATTTGCATTGTCGCACCGCGTTGCGCATCTTAAAACCAATATATCAATTCAAAGCAAATCATGCGGATGATGTGTACGAAATGCTCAAAAAAGTTGATTGGGAACAATATATGTCGCTTGATAATACGTTCGCCATTGATGCGGTGGTCTTTTCACACATTTTTCGCCATTCCAAATTTGTTGCCTATCGCGTAAAAGATGCCATAGCCGACTGGTTTATGGAAAAATATGGCAAACGTCCATCGGTGAGCGTGAGCAATCCCGATATCATTTTTAATATGCACATTTCGCACAACAATTGCACACTATCGCTTGACAGTTCGGGTGAATCGCTTCATAAGCGTGGCTATCGTGTGGCTCAAACCGAAGCACCATTAAATGAAGTGCTGGCTGCCGGCATGATTTTAAAATCCGGATGGAAAGGCGAGCGTCCGTTCATCGATCCCATGTGTGGCTCAGGCACATTATTGATCGAAGCGGCAATGATTGCATTGGGCATCCCATCAGGAATTCATCGCACTCACTTCGCTTTTGAGAAATGGAAAGATTTTGATGAAGAACTCTTTCGGGAGATTTATAACGATGAATCGCGCGAACGCGATTTTTCACAACCCATTATCGGCACCGATATTTCACCGAAAGCTATTGCCATTGCCGAAAGAAACATAAAAAGTGCCGGTTTGAGTCGATACATAAAGTTAGAAGTAAAAGCAATACAGCAATACGAAGAGGCACCGACAGAAGGAGGAGTGTTGATGCTCAATCCGCCATATGGCGAACGCATGAAAGTAGAAGAGCTCAGCTCCTTGTATAGCGCCATTGGCGAACGACTAAAACATGTTTTTCCCGGTTTTACGGCTTATATCCTAAGCTATCGAAAAGAGTGCTTCGACAATATCGGACTGAAACATTCCAAACGCTTCTTCTTGTACAACGGCGCGCTTGAATGCGAAATGCGCGAATATGAGATCTTTGACGGAAAACGCAAAGAGCAACCGCGAAAATCATTCGATAGAAAAAGTGCTTCGAGCCACTCATATCATGCCAAAAGAAACAGCGTCGGGGGAAGACGCGCGCGACGTGGTAGCTAACCCCCGTGCAGCAACCTATCCCGATTTTTAAAATTACCAACCATTGTAACTTGTTTTAAACTTTTCTTTTGGGAATCGTGAAAAAATGTTTTCTTTGTAAGAATACAACATAAAACAAAATATTGAAAATTAATACTTGTAATTCAAAGAAATAAATTTATTTATCTAAAAAAAAAGATTAGATTTTGCGTTTAGAGATCTCGACCGTAGAGCTTCTTCAGAAAAATCTGATATAAAAAGAGAGTTTACTCCTGAGATGATAGCATCTATGGTAAACGATTTTATCAAATTAAAATGCGAAAAAGAAAACATTCAACATGTTGAAGATTTTGTCGTTGACAGCGAGGAGCTATTATCAATTACGTGTGAAGATGTAAAAAGGGAAATGACGGACAAATGCTTATATTATTTTGACATAATAATGGGCACAAGTCCTCAAAATATTATGGAATTAAAAAAATTACAAGAAAGTGTTTTAAAAGACTCTTTGCTTTCAGAAGTAGGTAAAATAGCTCTACATGGTTCAATCTCGATTTGTTTAGATTCGTATGTATATTGGACAGAATTTTTCAAGGAAAATAACATCCCAATATCAATAACGAGATGGTTGGCTCCACAGTGGTTGGTTTCTATACGGTAATGGGTTTTTATGGGCTGGTTGGTTCGGGTGGGAACCCAATTGTAGGAGGTGGAGCTGCAGTATTTGCATCTGCTTGTGCTGTAATATTCAATTAATTGTAATTTATTATGCTTAATAAATTCAATCCTAATCTTTTTGCATTTGTTTGTGTAGTTATTTTTCAAATAATCTTTAATTCTCTTGCGTATATAAAGTTTGGAAAGGGATATTTATGGAATGACTATTTGTATATAGCAGTTTGCGTATGGGGAATAATTTTATTTCTAATATCTCGTTTAGCTTATAACCCACATTATTCACCAAAAAGTTGCATAATTTGAGGAAAATCCTTATTTTTAAGGCATTAAAAGAAAAACAATAGATTTTAACGCCCCCAAATTATGCAGGACAAATATACAGCCTTTTACCG
>JAEZZZ010000070.1 GCA_023418255.1 Bacteroidota bacterium | reverse complement strand
ATGTAGCCGAGCGACGTCCTGAGGAGGATGAGCGCAAGACCCGCCTGCACCCCCCGGACGACGCTCTTCGGGATCCGCTCCCCGATCCAGGTCATGCCGCCGACAAGGCCGAGCAGGAGGAAGAGCGCCCCGACAACAAGGCCCGAGGCCACGATCTCGCCGGCACAGAGCCCTTCGGCGATGACGATGGCACCGATCGCCTTCATCGGTTCGATCGGCATGGGGAGGCGATAGTAGAACCCGGCGATGATGTACCAGGCGGCGAGGAAGAGGAAGAAGTGGCTGACGTTCACGTCCGGGCAGACGATGGCGACGCCGAGCAGGATGGGGAAGATGGTGCCGAAGTCGCCCACGGCTCCGGCAACCTCCTCGAGGGTGATCCGAATGCCTCTCTCCTCCGTTCCGGTTTTCTCCGCCATTCCAGGGCCCCTTATCTTCTCCCTTTCGGGTTTTTGGTGAACGATCCGGTGCGTATCTGCCCGATTACAATAAACTTTATTACTACTTCCCAATAACCAAATTGGTTAACTTAAAATCGTTAACCCGTCCCGATTTATAAACGTTTATTTTGCCCTCCTGAGTAATTATTCTTATGAAAGCACACCTGCTTCTCATTGTAGCACTGCTTGTCGCGGCAACCGCCGCCTTTGCATGCGGATGTACCGGAACCACCGCCGATACGGCGGGAACGTCCGACACGACAGAGCCCGAGCTGCTCGTCTACTGCGGCGCGGGCATGCGCGAACCGATGGACGAGATCGCGGCGGCCTTCACGGACCGGACCGGCGTCCCGATCAACTTCGTCTTCGGCGGCTCGAACACCCTGCTCACCCAGATGGAACTGACGGAGATGGGCGACGTCTACATGCCGGGTGCGACCGCCTACTTTGACGCGGCCCGCGAGAAGGGGCTGGTCGAGGAGGAGCACCTTGTCGTCTACCACGTCCCGATCATCGCCGTCCCGAAGGGCAACCCTGCCGGCATCACCTGCCTTGAGGACATGGCAAAGCCCGGGGTGCGGGTGGCGCTCGGCGAGAATCCCGGCACCGCCATCGGCCAGCTGACCGACAAACTCCTCGAAAAGAACAACCTCCTTGCCGACGTGGAGAAGAACCTCGTGACCCGCAGCGGCACGGTGAACGAACTGCTGGTCTACCTCTCCATGGGGCAGGCTGATGTCGGTATCATCTGGGAGGATCTCTACGTACCGGAGAAGATGGACATCATCTACATCCCGAACACGAATAACCTGGTGAAGGTCGTTCCCATCGGCGTGCTGACGGCCTCCGAGCACCCCGATGAGGCGGAACAGTTCACCGCGTTCGTCATCTCCGACGAAGGGAAGGAGATCTTCACCCGGCACGGTTTCGTCACCTACCCGAGCGACACCTACGCGGATGTCAAACCCTGATAAACCAGGAAGGGGGAGAAGTCGCATGGAAGTCACCTACCAGATCATCGGAACCATTCACTCACCGTTCACCGACCAGGACACCACGCCCATCCAGAGCATCTTCTCCGAAGCGGAGGGGACGATCGAGGTCTTTCCCGAGTATGCCGAAGGGCTCGAGGGGGTCGAGGGATTCTCTCATATCATCCTCCTCTACCATTTCCACCAGGCAAAGGGTTTCCGCCTGCTCGAGCGCCCGTTCGTCGACGGCAGCAAAGAGCGCGGGATCTTTGCCATACGCCATTTCAACCGCCCGAACCCTATCGGGATCTCCCTCGTCGAAGTCGTCTCCGTCGAGGGCAACACCGTCCGGGTCCGCGGGATCGACGTGCTGGACGGCACGCCGCTCCTCGACATCAAACCCTACGTCCGCCAGTTCGACCATCGCGACGACGTCCGGAGCGGCTGGGTCGACGCAAAGCACATCGAGGAGGTGAAACTCAAGAGTTTCTCCCCAAAGGATCTCCGGGAGCATGAGGAGTCTTCATGAACCTGAAGAACTCCTCCTATTTTCGGATGGCGACCGTTGCGGTCGCTCTCCTCATCGCCGCCTTCATCATAATGGTCCTCGTCGGGGTGGTCACCCATTCCCCGCCGGCCATTCTCATCGAATGCCTTCTCTCCGAGGAGATCCAGTTCGCCATCAGGCTCTCGATCGTCACCTCCGTCATATCCACGCTCCTCTGCATCCTGGTCGCCGTGCCGGTGGCCTATGCCCTCGCCCGCTACACGTTCCCGGGCAAGACGGTGATGAACATGCTGATGGATATCCCGATGGCGCTCCCGCCGCTCGTGGCGGGCGTGGGGCTCCTGCTCTTCTTCGGGGTATCCCCGGTAGGAAAGTCGCTTGCCGCGGCGGGACTTGCGTTCGTCTTTACGCCGCTCGGGATCATCATGGCCCAGTTCTTCGTGAACCTGCCCTACATGCTCCGGGTGACCCGTTCGACATTCCAGGGCGTCAACCCCCGCTACGAGTACGTGGCAAAGACGCTCGGGTGCACCGACGCGCAGGCCTTCTGGCGGGTCACGCTCCCGATGTCCGCAAACGGGCTCCTTGCAGGGTCGGTGATCACCTGGTCCAAGGGGATCGGTGAGTTCGGTGCCGGGCTGATGCTTGCCGGCGCAACCCGGATGAAGACCGAGACGCTCCCGCTCTCGCTCTTCCTGAACATGTCCACCGGAAAACTCGAGTATGCTATCGCTGCGGCGACGATCCTCATCATGATCTCGGTCGTCTCGCTCTACGCCTTCGAGCGCTACGGCGGAGCCACACACGTCTATTAGGAGGTTTGTCCATGCTTACCATCGATTCCGTATCAAAGAGCCTCGGAGAGTTTTCGCTCTCGAACGTCTCGCTCTCGGTCGAAGACGGGGAGTACTTCATCGTCCTCGGCCCCACGGGGGCGGGAAAGACGATCCTTCTTGAGACGATTGCCGGGGTCTACACCCCCGATGCGGGCAGGATCCTCTTGAATGGCCGGGACATAACGGACGTGCCCGCACGGGAGAGGAATATCGGCATGGTCTACCAAGACTACATGCTCTTCCCGCACCTGACCGTCGAAGCGAATATCGGTTTCGGGCTGAAGTCCCACCGCGCCGATCCCGCGTTCATTCGCGGGAAGATCCAGGAGAGCGCGGATCTCTTAAACATCAGCCACCTGCTCCACCGCTACCCGGGCACGCTCTCCGGCGGCGAACAGCAGCGCGCGGCGATTGCCCGGGCGCTGGTGATGGAGCCGGAAGCCCTGCTGCTCGACGAGCCGCTCTCCGCGCTCGACGTGAAGACGCGCGAGAGCCTGCGGGCGGAACTCGCCCGGATCCACGAGGCCACCGGGACGACGATCGTCCATATCACCCACAACTTCGAGGAGGTCTTCGACCTCGCCGACCGGGTGGCGATCATGCGCGGCGGCGACGTGGTCCAGGT